>DAHWEX010000297.1 GCA_027326205.1 Actinomycetota bacterium | reverse complement strand
GGGTGGCGGATCGGCGCCGGGGGCACGCCGTCGGCGGGCGCGGCGGGCACGGCCCCCGGAGCGCTGACCTCCGTCGGCCTGCTCTCGGCCAGCCGGCAGAGCGTCGGGACGGTCTACCTCTACTCGGGCCCGCCCCGCTGGATGTACATGTCCGTCGCGGTGGCGACGGGCAGCGAGACGGTGATCTGCCAGCTCGTCGCCGCGGACGGGACGGTGCACACGCTCGGGTCGTTCCGGCTCGCCGACGGCTACGGCGCCTGGGGCAGCCCGGACCCCGGCAACATCGGGGACGTGCGGGGCGCCCGCCTTGTCTCGGCCAGCGGCACCGTCCTGGCCACCGCCACCTTCACCCGCTGGTGAGCCCGGCCGTCAACAGGTGAATTTTTTGTTCGATGTAAATTAATTACGTGTGGCGCGTATTTAATTTACATCGGAATAATAGTCTTCATGCTGTCTGGTCTTCCCTGTCTGCGACATAGCCCGCATAACGGGCGGTTGCTCGCGAATGCCTCCCGGTCACGGGGCCGCGAAGACGCCGGAGCGGGCCCGGTAGTCGTAGCGGTAGACCTCGCGGCCGGCGATGTAGGCGGCCTCGACGCGGGACATGATGTCGAAGGGGTCACCCGACCAGATGGCCACGTCCCCCTCCTTCCCCGGGACGAGCGAGCCGATCCGGTCGGCGACGCGCATGATCCGGGCCGGGTGGATGGTCACCGCGCGCAGCGCCGTCTCCCGGTCGAGGCCGTCGCGGACGGCGAGGGCCGCCTGGACGATCAGCAGGTGCACCGGGACGACCGGGTGGTCGGTGGCGATCGCGACCGTGATCCCGGCCGCGGCGAGCAGGCCCGGGTTGGCCATGGTCCGGTTGCGCAGTTCGACCTTGGACCGCGCGGTGATCAGCGGGCCGGTCACCACCGGGACCCCGGCGGCGGCGATCTTGTCGGCGATCAGGTAGCCCTCGGTGCCGTGGTCGATCACCAGGTCATAGCCGAACTCGGCCGCGAGCCGCAGGGCCGTCGCGATGTCATCGGCGCGGTGGCAGTGCTGGCGCCAGGGAATCTCGCGGCGCAGCACCCGGCCGAGCGCCTCAAGCTTCAGGTCACGTGAAACACGCTTCCGTTCGGTAGAGTCTTGTTCTTGCTCTTTCTCCAGGTAGTCGGCCGCGTCGACGAGCGCCGCGCGGATCGCGGCGGCGGTGCCGAGACGGCTGGAGGGGTTGACGCGGCGCTCGCCGAGGACGCGCTTGGGGTTCTCGCCGAGCGCCGACTTCATCCCGGCGGGGGAGCGGAGCACCATGTCGTCGACCGTGCGGCCCCAGCAGCGGACCGCCACCGTCTGCCCGCCGACGGGGTTGCCGGATCCCGGGGTGATGCCCGCGGCGAGCACGCCGCCGGCGATCGCGTCGCGGAAGCCCTCGTCGGCCGGGTTGATCGCGTCGAGGACCCGGACATGGGCCTGGACCGGGCCGGTGAGCTCGTTGGTGTCGTGCCCGGCCCAGCCTTCCCCCTCTTCGCGGGCGCCGAGGTGCGTGTGCGCGTCGACCAGCCCGGGCAGCACCCACCGGCCCGTCGCGTCGATGACGTCCACGCCGGGCGGCGGAGCCAGGCCGGGACCGCCGACGGCCGCGATCCGGCCGTCGACGATCAGGACCGTGCCGCCCTCGACCGGGTCGCCCTCGACCGGGACCACCCGCCCGCCCGTGATCGCGATGCTTCCACCCCTGGGGAGCTGACCGCTGGCCACGCCCACCGCCTTTCGTCTCGGAGAATCCGGGCCGTGCCTATCCGTTCGCTACCGTCTCGCCGGCATCCAGGATCGCGCGGGCCTTCGCGGCGTGCACCGCCTCCTTCAGCGCGGCCAGGTCGAACGCGCCGTAGTAGCGGTTGCCGTTGATGAAGAAGGTCGGCGTGCCCGAGACCGTGGCCAGGTCCGCGGAGTCGATGTCCTCGGCGACCCGGGCCGCGCCGACGTGCTTGCGCAGGTCGTTGCGGAACCGCTCGGCGTTGAGCCCGAGTCCGGCCGCGTAGCCGACGACGTCGCGGACGTCGAGCGCGCCCTGGTGGTCCATCAGCGTGTCGTGCATCTCCCAGAACGCGCCCTGCTCCGCCGCGGCCTCGGCGGCCTCGGCGGCGAGCTGGGCGTGCGGGTGGACCTCGGTGAGCGGCAGGTGCCGGAAGACGAAGCGCAGTTCGCCGTACTCGCGGATCAGCGCGCGGACGACGGGCTCCGCCTGCCCGCAGTACGGGCACTCGAAGTCGCCGTACTCGACCAGGGTGACGAGGGCGCCGTGGGCCGGGCCGCGGATGTGGTCGCGCTCCGGGTCGACGGGCACGGCCAGGTCGGTGAGCGAGGTCGCCGTGCCGAGCAGCGCCCGCAGCCGGGTCCGCGGCGAGAGGCGGTTGAGCAGCCCGAAGATCAGCCAGGTGAGCAGCGTCGCGCAGATCGCGCCGGACAAGATGCCCAGCTTGGCCTGGGCGAGCTCGGTGCCGGTGAAGGCCAGCGAGACGATCAGCAGCGAGACCGTGAAGCCGATCCCGGCGACCGCGCCCACGCCGGCGACCGCGCCCCAGCCGACGGGAGGGGCCAGCCGCTGCCTGGTGAACTTGGCGACCAGCCAGGCCGCGCCCGCCGTGCCGACCGGCTTGCCGACGATGTAGCCGACCATGATGCCGAGCGTGGCGGTGGAGGCATAGGCGTGCGCGAGGAACGAGCCGCTGATCTTGATGTCCGCGTTGGCCAGCGCGAACAGCGGGACGATCAGGTAGCTCGTCAGCACGTGGTAGCGCTCCTGCAGGCGCTCGTTCGGCGAGATCGCGCCGCGGACGACCTCGCGGGCCTCGGCGGCGAGCCGGGCGGTCGGCTGCTCGCGGAACAGCCGGAAAGCGTCGGTGGCCTGCTGCAGGTCCTCCCGTGCCGCCGGGTAGGCGCAGGTCACCAGGCCGATGACGAGGCCCGAGACGATCGGGTCGACCCCCGACTCCCAGAACGCGAGCCAGGCGCCGAGCCCGATGACCACGTAGACGGGGCCGTTGCGTATCCCGCGCCTGCTCATCACGGCGTCGGCGGCGAGCGCGGCGATCCCGATGAGCAGCGGCAGCCAGCGCACGTGGCTGCTGTAGTAGACGGCGATGACCGCGAGCCCGAGCAGGTCGTCGACGACGGAGAAGGTCAGCAGGTAGGTGCGCACCCGGTCGGGCAGCCGCTTCCCGCCCACCAGCGCCAGGGCGCCGAGCGCGAACGCGGTGTCGGTGGACATCGCGGCGCCCCAGCCGCGCGCGGCCGGGGTCCCGGCGTTGAACGCCAGGTAGATCGCGATCGGGACGATCATGCCGCCGAGCCCGGCGAGCAGCGGCAGCGCCAGGCGGCTGCGCACCCGCAGTTCGCCCATGTCCCATTCGCGCCGCGCCTCCAGGCCCACGACGAGGAAGAACAGTGCCATGAGGCCGGAGTTCACGAACTCGCGCAGGGTCATCGCGATGCCGTGGCCCGCCACCCGCGCGCTCAGCGCGGCGCCCCAGAACCCGTCGTAGCTGCCGGGCCCGGCGTTGGACCAGATGAGCGCGGCGAGGGTGGCGCCGCCGAGGATCGTCGCGGAGCCGGTCTCGGTGCGGAGGAACTGGCGCAGCGGGGTCTTGCCGCTCGCCGTCCAGGCTGTGCTGGCCTGACGGGGGGCGGCCGCATCCGGTGCTGCCTGCGCGGGGGTGGCCTGGTGGGGCTCGGTCATGCGTCCATTGTCCCAGGGGGCGGCCTTCGCTCATCCCGAGGCGGCTGGATCCCCGGGCGGGGGCCGGCGCCCGCGTCCCGGTCAGCCCGCGTCCCGGTCAGCCCGCCGGGTGGTGCTGGCTCACCGCGGTGGCCGCGGCCTGTCCGCTATCACCCGGCTCGCGGGCAAAGCCTAGGATCGCCTCATGGGGAACGACCAGCAGGCCGAAGAGAGCACGGACGCCCGCGTCGCCGGGGCGGCGGCGCACTGGGGCCACCGGTTCACGGCGAACGGCACCGACTACGGCGATTTCACCGCGACCCTCGCGCGGATCAGCCGCTGGGACGACTGGTGCCGCGAGTGGGGCGTCACCGCGTCGCACTACGAGCGACTCGCCGAGGCGGCGCAAGACGCGGGACAGCAGCCGACCGCGACCGGTGCCTGGCAGCGCGCCGCCCTGGCCTGGCACTGGGCCAAGTTCGTGTTCGTCGACGACCCGGAGCAGCAGCGCGCCGCGCACGACCGCGCCGTGGCCTGCTACCGCAGGGCCGCGCCCGCCCTCACCCCGCCGGCCATCCTGGTCGAGGTGCCGTACGGGACCACGATCCTGCCCGCCTACCTGCGCCTCCCGGAGACGGTGCAGGCGGCCCCGGCGGTGATCATGGTCCCCGGCCTCGACTCCACCAAGGAGGAACTGCAGGCGACCGCGGAGTACTTTCTCGCCCGGGGCCTGGCCACCCTCGCCATCGACGGCCCCGGCCAGGGCGAGGCCGAGTACGAGCTGCCGATGGAGCCCGCCTACGAGAAGGTCGCCACCGCGGCGGTGGACTGCCTGCGGACGATCCAGGATATCGACGCGACGCGGATCGGCCTGTTCGGAGTGAGCCTCGGCGGGTACTACGCGGCGCGGGCTGCCGCCTACGAGAAGCGGCTGAAGGCGGTCGTCGCGCTGTCCGGGGCGTACCGGTTCGACCTGGACTGGGACGAACTGCCGCCGCAGACAAGGGCGACGTTCCAGGCGAGGTCGGGGGCCGCGTCCGCCGGCGAGGCCCGCGAGAAGGCGGCCGCCTTCACCCTCGAAGAGGCGGCCGCGCACATCGGCACCCCGCTGCTCGTAGTCGGCGGCGGCCGTGACCGGATCGTCCCCGCCTACCACCAGGAGAGGCTGGCCGCCGAGGTGAAGACCGCCGACCTGGTCCTCTACCCCGACGGCGGCCACGGCGTCACGAACCGGGCGTTCGAGTCCCGCTCGCGGATGGCCGACTGGCTGGCCGCCAAGCTGGCCGCGCCGGCCGCCTGACGCCAGGAGGCCGCGTGGGGAGAGGCGGTCTCCCCCCACGGCCCGGGGCAACGGGGCTAGGCCAGCCCCAGCGCCTCCGCCGCCGCCTGCGCGCAGGCGCGGGACGCCCCGTACGTGGCCAGGTACGGGGTCCCCGGCGGCGGCGTCCAAGCGGGCACGCCCATCTCGACGACGACCGTGCCGGGCCGCGCCGCCAGCACGCTCTCCACCAGCGTCAGCGCGGTCCGCGCGTCCCGGACGGCCAGCACGAGGGGGCGTCCGGCCGCGGCGGCGAGTATGGTTCCCGCGCCCGCTCCGTCCCCGGCCGCCGGGTCGACCCGCGCCGTGGCCGCCCACGCGTCGAAGCCCCAGACGAACCGGCCGGCGGCCATGTTCTCCTCCGGCTCGAGTTCGACGATGAACGGGTCGGCGAGCGCGGCTGGCACCGGCCCCGAGCGCCGCAGCGCCCGCCGCGCGGCGGCCAGCCCGGTTTCCTCGCCGGCCGCGTGTCCGGCGGCCTCCGACTCGGCGCGGGCCGCGGCGATCCGCGCCCGCAGCGCGCCGATCCGCGCCGCCGCTTCCTCCAGCCGGCCGGCCGGCAGCCGGCCCGCCGTCACCGCGTCGGCGATGGCCGCGCGCACCGCGTGGTACATCTCCTCGTCGGTGTCCCGCCCCAGGCAGAGCAGGTCGACCCCGGCGGTCACGGCCAGCACGCAGGCCTCCGGGATGCCGAAGACCGCGCTGGCCGCCTTCATCTCCAGGCCGTCGCTGATCACCACGCCGTCGAAGCCGAGTTCGCCGCGCAGCATCCCGGTGACGGCGGCCGGCGACAGTGACGCGGGCATGTCTCCGGTGAGCGACGGAACAACCAGGTGGCCGGGCATGAGGGCGCCGGTTCCCGCGTCGATCGCCGCCATGAACGGCGGCAGGTCGCGGGCGCGGAGGTCGTCCATGGTGCCCCGCACGACCGGGAGCATCAGGTGCGAGTCGCCGATCGTGCTGCCGTGCCCGGGGAAGTGCTTGGCGCACGCCACGACCCCGGCGGACTGCAGTCCGGTGACGGCCGCCGCGACATGCCGGGCCACCAGCGCCGTGTCGGTGCCGAACGACCGGGTGGCCACGACCGCGCTCCCGTCGAGCGAGAGCACGTCGGCGCACGGGGCGAGGTCGACGTTGATGCCCAGCCGGCGCAGGTCGGCGACGATGGCGGCGTACACGGCCGAGGTCAGCGCGGGGTCGTCCACCGCGCCGAGCGCCAGGTTTCCCGGGTACGGCGACCCGGAGGAGTACGCCACCCGGGTCACGTCACCGCCTTCCTCGTCGATGGCGATGACCGGCTCTACCGGGGCCGCGTCCCGCAGCGAAGCGGTGAGGGCCGCGGTGTCCCCGGTGACGTTCGACCCGAAGAAGGTGACCCCGGCGAGCCCGCGCTCCAGCGCGGACAGGAACCACCGGGGAGCGGTGGTGCCGGGGAACGGCGGGATGAGGATCGCGTCGGCGAGGGCGCCGAGGGAGGGGTCGGCGAAGGGGGTCAGCGCCGTCATCCCTTCACCGCGCCGGCCACCAGGCCGCTCGCCAGCCGGCGCTGGGTGAGCAGGAAGAACGCGAGAACAGGGATGGTGAACAGGGTGGAGGATGCCATGATCGCGCCCCAGTCGGTGGAATTCTGGCCGTAGAAGTACTGCACGTACAGCGGCAGGGTGAACTTTGCGGTGTCGGTGCCGAGGAAGGTGAGCGCGAACACGAACTCGTTGTAGGCGAAGATGAACGCGAACACGCTGGTGGAGACCAGCCCGGGGGAGATGAGCGGCAGCAGGATGCGCCAGAAGCGGGTCCAGGCGCCGGCCCCGTCGATCGCCGCCGCTTCCTCGAGCTCCCTCGGCACGGTCGCCGCGAAGTTGCGCAGCATCCAGATCGTGACCGGCAGCGCGAACGCGGTGTAGACGGCGATCAGCCCGACGAGGCTGTCGAGCAGGTTGACCTTGCGGAAGTCGATGAACAGCGAGACGACCAACGCCTGCTGCGGCAGCAACTGCACGATCAGCAGCATGATCAGGTAGGTGGTGCGGAACCGGAACTTGAAGCGCCCGAGCGCGATCGCGGCGAGCAGCCCGATCAGCGACGACACCGCGACCGCGACGATCGTGATGAACAGGCTGTTCTTGAGGAAGTTCCAGTACGGCATCCCGATCACCGACCCGCTGAAGACGGTGCGGAAGTTCGCCAGCGTCGGGTGCAGCGGTACCGGGTGCGGCGTCAGCGAGTACATCTCGCTGGCCGGCTTGAACGCCGTGGAGATCATCCACAGCACGGGGAACAGCGCGAACAGGGCGACGAGCACCCCGGCCAGGTTCAGCGCGGCCCGGCGCGAGGCGCGGCGCAGCCGCCGCCCGCCGCGAGCGGACCGGGCCCGGCGGGGCACGGTGCTTCCGGGCACGGTGCTTCCGGGCACGGGGACGGACGTCATGCGAGTGACCCTTGCTTGATGGCGGCGCGGACGTACCCGACCGTGACGATGAGCAGGATGACCGTGAGGACGAACGCGGCCGCCGAGGCGAGACCGTAGTGCGGCGGCTGGGTGAACGCCTGCGAGTACTCGTACAGCCCGAGGTTGTACTCGTCGCGGTTCCCGAGGTTTCCGGTGACGATGTACGCCTGGGTGAACATGCCGAAGTCCCAGATCGTCGACAGCAGCGCCAGCACCAGGAACACCGGGCGCAGGATCGGGAACGTAACCTTCCAGAAGACCCGCCAGGCGCCCGCGCCGTCCACCCGCGCCGCCTCGAGCAGCTCCGTTGGCAGCGTGCGCAGCCCGGCGAGCACGGTGACCGCGATGAACGGGAAGCCGGTCCAGACCAGCATCACGGTCAAGACGGTGTAGGCGGGCAGCGTCGCGTTGGTCCAGGAGAACCCGGCCCAGTGCGCCCCGCCGCCCAGCCAGGACGGGAGCTTGGCCAGCGCCCAGTCGACAACGCCGCCGTCCGGGGAGACGAGCCAGACGAAGATCACGCTCGCGGACACCGCCGGCGTCGCCCAGGCGAGGAGCGCGGACACGGACACGAACGTGCGCATCTTCGGCCCGAGCCGCACCAGCAGCAGTCCGACCAGCGTCCCGGCGACCAGCGTGAGCGGCACCACGACCACCGCGAAGTAAACGCTGGTCTTCAGCGACTGCCAGAACTCTGGGTCGTGCAGGATCTGGCTGTAGTTCGAGAACCCGATCCACTGGGCGGGCAGGACGCCGCTGATCTGCATCAGCCCGTAGTTCTGGAACGAGAACAGCCCGACCTGGATGGCGGGCCACACGATCAGCGCGCCGATGACCGCGGTCGCGGGGAGCAGCAGCAGGTAGGGGCCCGCCCCGTGCTTCCTGATCCAGATCGCGGCCCGCTGCCGGACCGACCGGACAGAAGCGGAAGCACGAGATACCGAACGGGCGGCTGTGTTACGCGGGCCGTCAGGCTCCGACGGCGGGGAGGTGGAGCCGGCCGGGGAGGGGGTCCCCGGCCGGCTGTGCGAGGAGGTCACCATAGGGAAGGTACGCGGCTAACTGGCGCTGCCGGTGTTGAGCACGGACTGCAGCTGGGTGTTGGCGGCGGCCACCGTCGAGGCGAAGGGCGCCCCCTGCATCAGCTGCTTCAGCATGGTCGGGATGATGTTGAGCTTGCCGTTGTCCGCCGTGGGCCAGTTCTTGGCGTTGAGCGGTGAGGTCTGGCCGTTGAGCGCGGCCTTGGCGAAGCCGGCGTTGAACGCCCCGCCGGTGTTCTCGCTCGCGGAGATCTGCGCCGAGTAAGGCGAGAAGAAGCCGGACAGCGCGGCGAAGCTGGTGGAGTTGGTCGGGTTGTCCATCACCGAGATCAGGTCCCAGGCCGCCGTCTGGTTCGGGCTGGTCTTGAAGACCGCGAGGTCGGAGCCGCCGGAGAAGACCGGGGCCGGGTTCGGCCCGTTCTCGCTCGGGATCGGGAAGGACGCGATGTTGGCGGTGTCCACCGAGTTCTTCGGCAGCGTCGCCTTGGCCCACGACCCGTCGATGTACATGTCGAGCTTGCCGAGGCCGAAGTCCTCGTTCGGCCCGCCGGAGGTCGCCCCGGCGACGCCGAGTTCCGTCTCGCCGATGTACTTGGACGCGGAGACCTTGGCGGTGGTGTAGAGGCCGACGTAGTACTTGATCGCCGCCTCGGTCTTCGGGTCGGTCAGGTTACCGGTCCACTTGCCGCTGGAGTCCTGGGTGGCGATCTGGCCGCCGGCGCCCCAGATGAAGCTGGCGAACGCGTTGGTGTCGTTGGTGATCGCGTCGAAGCCGGTGGTGCCCGGGTAGGCCTGCTGCAGCTTCTGCGCGTCGGCCTGCAGCTCCGCCCAGGTGGTCGGGGTGCTGGTGATGCCCGCCTTCTTGAACTGGTCGGTGCGGTACCACACGGCCCGCACCCCGCCGAACCACGGCACGGCGTAGGTGGTGCCGTCCTGGGTGTCGTTGGCCAGCATCCCCTTCACCAGGCCGGAGGTGCCGGACCAGCTGCTCAGGTCGCTGTTCAGCGGGGCGAGGATCCCGCTCGCGGCCTCGGTGGGCGTGTCGGTGTTGCCAAGCTCGGTGATGTCGGGGATGTTCTTACCGGACGACAGTGCGTTGTTCCAGTCCG
>DAHWEX010000279.1 GCA_027326205.1 Actinomycetota bacterium | reverse complement strand
CGGGGGTCGCCCCCCGGGAGATGCCCCGTCCGGGGAAGTTGGCCCTAGGCCATCGAACGGGCGGAGGTGGAAATTGGCCTCCGGCCAGGTCCCGTGCGGTGCGGTGCGGCTGAACTCCCGCCCCAGCCCTCGCGTGGTTTGCGGGCGTAGCCCGCATCGGGGGTCCGGGGGTCGCCCCCCGGGAGATACCCCGTCCGGGGAAGTCGGCCCTAGGCCAACGAACAGGCAGAGGCGGAGACGGGAATCGAACCCGTGTACAGGGCTTTGCAGGCCCTTGCCTAAGCCACTCGGCCACTCCGCCCAGCCCCCAGCGAGCGGGCGCAGCCCGCATTCGGGGGGTCCGGGGGGTCGTCCCCCCGGGGGATATAACGGGCTACGGCGAAGATGGCCGAAGGCCATCAAGCGATAAGCACCGCCTCGAGCGGACGACGGGATTCGAACCCGCGACCCTCACCTTGGCAAGGTGATGCTCTACCAGCTGAGCCACGTCCGCATGGTTGGTCCGACTTGCACTTCGGGCCTTCCGGCCGGATCTCTCCGGCCTTGCGAGAAGAACTGTATCCGATCCTGGCGCAACCACCAACTCAAACGGGGTGTTGCGAGAAACATTCTGCCCCGTGAACGCCGTGTGGCACCGCTGGTCTCGCCGGCCCCACTGTTTACGCAGGTCAGTTGACTGATGGTGGTGAAAGCACGAACCGTTCGTGATGGTCATCTTGGTCCCCGGGCGGCGGATCCGCCTGCCCTTCCTGAGCTGCGGTGACGTGCGTCACAGCGACGTGCGCACACCAGGAGGCGGCGCCGGAGGGTCTCGCCTGGGCAGTGGTGCCCCGGCCCGTGACGGGGGGTGCGGGCCGGGAAGCTCGTGGTGGTTACTGCGCCTTGCGGATCAGTTCGTTGAGCTCGGACTCGACGTCGACGAAGTCGGTCTCGTCGCCGGCCGGCACGATGGCGTAGGTGCGCTTGAGGAAGTCCGAGATCTCCTTGACCGGCGCCTCGAAGTGGGCCTGGCCGAACGGAGAGGACAGCTCGATGTTGAGCACGTTGCCTGGCTTGCCGTCGGCCGCGCTCGCCGACGGCCAGACGACGACGTCCCCGAGGCCCTCGCGGCCCTCGATGCCGCTGGACAGCAGCTCCCGCGCGAAGATCCACTCCACCGGCTCGTCGAGCCCGACGTGGAACGCGATGCGGATCGCGTACGGGTCTTCCTTCGAGTAGTACAGGCTCGCGACCAGGGGCACGATCGTCTGCTGGGGAACGACCAGCCGGAGTCCGAGTTCTGCCGATACCGTGCTGCTGCTGTTCATCGTCAGTCCAACCTCGATCTTAGGTGGGGGCCCGTGAGGAGCCGGGCTCTCTTCTTGTGACGCGACCAGGTGGGCGACTAACGTGAATACGGAGCGTTAAATGGGTACATGCCCGATTGCTTCCGTTTGCACTTTTTTGTCGGTAGCTCGGCCGCAAGGGGAGTTGTCCACGGTATCCGTTGCATCAGGACACCAGTACCGTCTAACAGCGTGGTCGCAGTCTATTGTTCCTACGTATCGATTGCATAGGATGTGAGTTCCCTCGCATCCCGTTACTACTGGGATGTAGCGCCAAGTAGTCAATCAGTAACTTAGGGCGATAAATGCCACGGTTGCTGCTATCGATTGCAATTGCTGAGAGTAGCCGACTTCAGGATACTTGTCAGTAAGACCAGCAAGTTTCCTGATAGTGCAGCCGGCCCGTTACCTGCTGCCACCTCAACTGCCACCCTCGAACCGGTGAACTAACGGCGTGACGGTGCCCAAGGCACCCCGG
Source organism: Actinomycetota bacterium (assembly GCA_027326205.1). Taxonomy (GTDB): domain Bacteria; phylum Actinomycetota; class Actinomycetes; order Streptosporangiales; family Streptosporangiaceae; genus Trebonia. Next base: position 13,229 of record DAHWEX010000279.1, on the reverse strand, counting down.
GGTATGCGCTACTCTGGTGGAGCAGCGGGCGATTGGCTCAGCGGGAGAGCGCTTCGTTCACACCGAAGAGGTCACTGGTTCGATCCCAGTATCGCCCACGCGCCGGGCCGCCAGGCGGACGTTAACGGAACGTTCCCCCCTGGCGGCCTGTAGTATTTTCCGGCGTTTCCGTCGTCCGGTGCCGGGTAACCAGCGCTTACCGGGCGGCCGGCCGCGGACCGCCGCCGGATCCGGTCAGCTGAGTTTCACAATCTGGGAGTGTGCCGGACCGGGTCGGCGGCGCTCACGTCCGAAATGTTCCCTCGGAAACAGGATCGTCAACCTCGGCGGGGTGCCTGAGTTCGCCGGGCGGTGCCTCAGGTCAGTAGGTGATGCCGGGGAACTGGTCTCGTGCCCGCTCGAGTTCCTCCGCCCACGCGCGGGGCCAGCCGAAGGCGCGCGTCGCCTGGCCGCGCAGGTCGGCGCCCGCGGCGCCGCTGGTGAAGTGGAGGTACTCGCCCCAGTTCATCCGCCGCGGGTACGTTCCGTCCGGCTCGCTCGGGAAGTTCGCGGCCAGCAGCCGGAAGAACCGGTCCATCACCGCGGCCTGCCCGCAGTCCCGCCACAGCGGGAAGAACCAGTCGCGGAACCAGCGGGTGCCGCGCCGGGGGAAGTCGTCGCGGTTGCCGGTGAAGCGCCGGTAGACCTGCCGGGCCTCACGCTCCAGGCCGAACGCGGTGTAGAGGTCGTAGATGAAGAACTCGGCCCACTTGCTGTCGCCCCAGATCTCGTAGGCGGGGGAGCCGTGCCTGCCGTTGTTGGCGCTCTCCACGGAGTGCCCGATCTCATGGGCGGGCAGTTCGCGGGCGAGGTCGTTGCCCTCCCGCCAGGTGTCCAGCCCGCAGTCGCTGACGTTGTGGTAGTCGTGCACGGGGCTCACGTAGTACCCGGCATGGCCGCCGCCGTGCCGTCCGGCGTGGTGGATCGAGTAGATGCGCGGGTCGGGCCCGAACGCGTCGCCGTAGGTCGCCTTGGAGTACCGCCAGACCGCACCGATGTAGCGGGGCAGCCAGCTCACCTCGCCCCGGCGGACGTCGGGGTCGAGGTAGATCGCGCAGTTCTCGTCGCTGTGATAGAGCCGCAGCAGTTGCCGGTGGTCGAACCAGTGCTCCTGCCAGCTTTCCGCCGGGCTGCCCGCTTGCCGTGCTGTCACCGGGTCCTCCTGCCTGCCGTCGTTCCGGCTGTCGTTACCAGGCGCCGCTGCCGGCCGTCGCAACCGGGCGAGGCGACGTGCCGGTCAGTAGGAGACCGGCCCGATGCCCGGTCGCGAGTCCGGCGTGATCGCGAGGGCGGCGGCGCGGGTGAGGAATTCGGTGCAGCGGGCGAAGGTGTGCCCGATGCCGTACCCGGCCAGGCGTGCCTGGTAGGCCCGGTAGCGGCTCAGTTCCCACTGCCGTGCCCGCGGGCTGAGCGTGCTGAGATCCGGTTCGGGCAGCGGGTTCCACGCCCAGGCGGCGGCCGGGGCGCCGTGCGGGACGCCGATGAACCCGGCGGGGTCGGCGGAACTGCCGAGTTGGTTGCGCACGTAGCGCAGCCCCTCCAGGGATTCCTCGATCTCGCGCCGCCGCGTGACGTTGCCGGCGAGGGCGGTCTGGTAGTCGCGTGGGTGGTAGCGGACCAGGGTGGCGTCCACCAGGGTGACCCACCAGACGGTTTCCGCCAGGGCGGCCGCCACCCGGGGCAGTTCCCAGGTTGCGGTGGTGAGCCGTGCGGTGGCTTCGGTCATCGCGGTGACGGACCAGTCGATGGCGACGGCGGGTGCGGCGGCGACTCCGGCGTGCTCGCGGTTCCACGCCATGCGGCAGCGGGGCGAGCAGAACCGGGCGTGCTCCCGTCCGGGGGTGAACGGGTTGCCGCACTGCGCGCACTCCCGGATCTCGGCCATCGCCTGATCTTACGCGCGGGCCGCAAATGCCCGGCGGCGACGCGGGCCGCCGGTGTCATGATGCTGCTATGACTGAGCAGCCGGCCGGCATTCGCGACGTCGCCAGCGCCGTCGGCCTTTCGGTGTCGGCGGTCAGCCTGGCACTCAACGGCCGGCCCGGGGTGTCGGCCGAAACCCGCCACCGGGTCCTGGCCGCCGCCGCCGAACTCGGCTACCGGGCCAACCCGCAGGCGCAGGCGCTGCGCCGCGGCAGGTCCAGCACGTACGGCCTGGTACTGCGGAGCCTCGGCAACCCGTTCTTCCTCGAGGTGCTCGCCGGCGCCGAGGAGGTCGGTGCCGACGCGAGGGCCACCGTGCTCATGCTGGACTCGCGGTACTCGCTGGATCACGAGCGTGCGCTGGTCACGGAGATGGCCGCGCAGCGTCTGGCCGGGCTGGCCATCGCACCGGTCGGGGAGGGCGAGTCGTTCCGCTTGTGGCAGGAGCTGAGGCCGGGCGCAACGCTGGTAGCGCTGAACGCGCACGCCAAGGGCATCGCCGGCCTCTCCCGCGTGCGGCCCGACTCCGCCGCTGCGGTCGGACTCCCGATGCGCCGGCTCGCGGAGCTAGGTCACCAGGCGGTGGCCTTCGTGTCCGCGCCTCGCGCGCTGCTCGCCGATCCGGACCGGCTCGGGCACTTCAAGCGGCTCGCCCGCGAACTGGGCGTCCGGCCGTACCCGGTGCACACGCCGCTCACGATCGAGGACGTAAGGCTGGCGGCCAGGACGCTGCTGACCCGGCCGGATCCGCCGACCGCGTTCATCGCCAACTCCGACTACACCGCCGGCGGGATCTACAAGGCGGCCCGCGACCTGTCCCTCCGGGTCGGACGGCACCTCTCGGTCGTGGGGCACGACGACCTGCCGACCTCGGAACTGCTCGACCCGCCGCTGGCCACTCTCCGGCTGGACGGCCGGGCCATGGGCCGTGCGCTGATGGAGCGCCTGCTGGGCCGCGAGCGCGCGGACTACGTGGGGCCGGTCGAACTCATCGAGCGGGCCTCGCTCGGGCCGCCGGTGTTCCGCTAAGTGGGACTCTCGGGCCGGGTGCATGGCAACTCGGTAACGGTTATTGACACTGTTTCCGGGCTTGTGTGAGCATCGCCGCAAATAAATCGTTTTAGGTGTTCACCCCGCGTTTGCCTCGTGGAGGAACTCGTGATATCGCACTATCGATATGCGTTCGCCGGGATCGCGGCCGCCGCGCTGCTTACCGTCGGCTGCTCGTCCAGTAACTCAAGCGGTTCAAGCGGCGGGACCAACTGGTCCGCCAAGGCCTCGGCCGCGGCCGGCGGCGGCATGAGCGCGCTCGTCACGGCGGCCAAGCAGGAAGGCACGCTGAACGTCATCGCGCTGCCACCCAACTGGGCCAACTACGGCACGATCATCAAGGACTTCGAGGCCAAGTACGGGATCAAGGTCAACTCGGCCAACCCCGAGGGCAGCAGCCAGGACGAGGTCAACGCCGTCCAGCAGGAAAACGGCACCTCGGCGGCGCCGGACGTGCTCGACATCGGGATGTCGGTGGCGCTCGCCAACACCAAGCTGTTCGCCCCGTACGAGGTCAGCACCTGGTCCAGCATCCCCACCGCGCAGAAGGCGCCGGACGGCACCTGGGTCCAGGACTACGGCGGCTACATGTCCATCGGCTACGACTCGGCTAAGTTCCCGTCGATCACCTCGGTGAGCCAGTTGCTCGGCCCGCAGTTCAAGAACGCGGTCGCGCTCGACGGCAACCCCACGCAGGCCAACGCGGCGCTGATCGGCGTCATGATGACGAGCCTGGCATCGGGCGGCTCGGCAGGCAGCATCGCCGCCGGCGTGAACTTCTTCCACCAGCTCAAGCAGGCCGGGAACTTCGTGCCGGTGCAGGCGACGTCCGCCACCATCAAGGCGGGCACCACGCCGGTCGTGATCAACTGGGACTACCTCAACACCGCCGCGGTCGTCGGCTCCTCCACCTGGAAGGTGTTCATACCGCAGAACGCGATTATCGGCGGCTACTACGCGCAGGCCATCAACAAGCAGGCACCGCACCCGGCGGCGGCCAGGCTGTGGGAGGAGTTCCTGTACTCCCAGGCCGCCAGCGGCGGCCAGAACCTGTGGCTCGAGGGCGGCGCGCGCCCCGTCGAGCAGCAGGCGATGACCGGCAACAAGTCCATCAACTCGAGCGCGGCCTCCGCGCTGCCCGCGGTCAGCGGTACCCCGGTGTTCCTTACCGCGGCGCAGGCGACCAGCGCCTCAACCTATCTCGCGGCTAACTGGGCCGCGGCCGTGAAGTAGCGCGTGGCCGTCACCACACCGAGCGAGGTCGGCGCCCAGCCCGTGCGGGCTGGGCGCCGACCGCTCCTTTCCAGCTCCCGGCTCGCCTGGACGGGCACGCTGCCGTTTCTCGGCTACGTCGGGGTTTTCCTGCTGCTCCCGACGGGGATCGTGCTGTGGGACGCCGTGCACGGCTCATCGGGCGGATTCGACTTCGGCGCCGTCAGCACGCTGTGGAGCAGTTCGACCCGCTCGTACTTCGTCAACTCGGCGGAACTGTCGGCGATCACGTCGGTGCTCGGCGCGGTGCTCGGCGCGGTGCTGTCCTACGCGGTGGCCACCGGGAACCCCGAGGGCCTCATCCGCAGGCTCTACCTCGCGGGTTCCGGGGTGCTCGCGCAGTTCGGCGGGGTCACGCTGGCGTTCGCGTTCCTGATCACGATCGGGCCGACCAGCGGGCTGCTGCTGCACGCGGGCTGGTTCTACGACTTCCCGCAGGGCATCGGGCTGATCTACGTCTACTTCCAGATCCCGCTGATGGTGCTCGTGTTCCTGCCGGCCATGGACGGGCTCAAGGCCCAGTGGCGGGAGGCGACGGAGACGCTCGGCGGCTCTGCCTGGCAGTTCTGGCGGTACGTCGGCGGGCCGCTGCTCGCGCCCGCCTTCCTCGGCGCGGTGTTGCTGCTGTTCGCGAACGCGCTGTCCGCCTTCGCCACGATCGCGGCCTGGGAGAACCAGATCTCGTACGTGGTGCCGCAGCAGATCGGCACGGCACTGTCCAGCGAGGTGGGGCTGTCCTCGGTCAACCAGGCCGACGTGCTCGCCCTGGGCATGATCGCGGTAGTCGCCGTCGTCATGACCGGCTACACGCTGCTCCAGCGCCGGACGACCCGGTGGCTGCGATGACGGGCCTGCACGCGCGCCGCCGGCGCCGGGTGAACGCGTTCCGGTACGTGGTCTTCACCGTGTTCGGGCTGTTCTTCCTGCTGCCGCTGCTGGCGATGATCCGGTTCTCGCTGGAGGGCAGCACCGGCGGCTCGTGGTCGCTGTCCTCCTGGGGCCAGATCGCGTCCTACGCCGGGCCGCCTCCGCTGCTCAGCGGGGTGGAGATCACCCTGGAACTCGCCGTCATCACCTGCCTGGTCGTGCTGGCGCTGCTGGTGCCGACGGTGATCTGGGTCCGGCTCCGGGTCCGCTGGATGACCCGGCTGGTCGAGGCCCTGTGCCTGCTGCCGCTCACCATCCCGGCGATCGTGCTGGTGGTCGGCCTCGCGCCGATCTACCGGGTGATCCGCCAGCAGTTCAGCCTGTCCGCGCTCCAGCTTTTCTGGGTGTACGCGGTCCTCGCGCTGCCGTACGCCTACCGGGCACTCGCCGCGGGCCTGGAAGGCGTGGATGTCAAGACGCTGTCCGAGGCGGCGCGCAGCCTCGGCGCGGGCTGGTTCACGGTGATCTGGCGCGTGATCGTGCCCAACATGCGGCAGGGCGTGCTGAACGCCATGCTGCTCACCGGCGCCCTGGTGCTCGGCGAGTTCACCATCGCCTACCTGCTGCTGTACACCAACCTTCAGGTCACGCTGTTCTACGTCAGCCGCGGCACGCCCAACGCGGGCGTGCTGTTCTCCACGTCAAGCGCCGCACTCCTGTTCGCCTTCGTGCTGCTGCTGATCCTGTCCTACGTCGGCCGCGCCCGCGGCCGCCAGTCCGAGAGGTCCAAGGTAAGCAAGTGACTGGTGTCGAAGTGTCGCTGCGCGGGCTGCACCGGCGGTACGGCTCCGTCGTAGCACTCGACGGGCTGGACCTGACGCTGGCCCCGGGCGAACTGGTCGCGCTGCTCGGCCCGTCGGGCTGCGGCAAGACCACCACGCTGCGGCTGCTGGCCGGGCTTGAGGACGCCGACGGCGGCCAGGTCACGGTCGCGGGCGCCGACATCACCCACGTGCCGTCGAACAAGCGCGGCATGGGCATGGTGTTCCAGGCTTACTCGCTGTTCCCGCACATGACGGTCCGTGACAACGTGGCGTTCGGCCTCAAGCTGCGCCGGGCGGCCCGCGCCGAACGGGACCGGCGGGCGATGGAGATGCTCGAGCTGGTCGGCCTTACCGAACAGGCCGGACGGTACGCGCACCAGCTCTCCGGCGGGCAGCAGCAGCGCGTCGCGCTGGCCCGCGCGCTCGCCATCTCGCCGAAGGTGCTGCTGCTCGACGAGCCGCTGTCCGCGCTCGACGCGAAGGTCCGCGCTCAGCTCAGAGACGAGATCCGCCGCATCCAGCTGGAGGTCGGCACCACCACGTTGTTCGTCACCCACGACCAGGAAGAGGCGCTCGCCATCGCGGACCGGGTCGGCGTGATGCGGGACGGCCGCATCGAGCAGCTCGGCACGCCCACCGACATCTACTCCCGGCCGGCCACCTCGTTCGTGGCGGAATTCGTCGGCCTGACCAACCGGCTGCACGGCACGGTCGCCGCCGGGTCGGTCAACGTGCGCGGCTGCGTGCTGCCGCTGGCCGACCCCGCCACGCCCGACGGCCAGGCCACGGTGCTGGTGCGGCCGGAGGCGGTGACCGTCGTGCCGTCCGGGCCGCTCACCGGGACGGTGATCGCGGTCACGTTCCTGGGCGCGAGCAGCAGGATCACCGTCGACCTCGGCGATACCACGGTGCTGGCGCAGCTGCCGACCTCGGAGGCGACCGCGCTGCCGGCCGGCAGCGCGGTCGCGCTCACGATCCGGCCCGACCCGGTGCTCGTCGCGTGAGCGGCGCCCGGTAGCGCGCCGGCGGGTAGCGCGCCGCCCGGTCACCAGGCGAGCGGGTTAGTCCGGGCAGTCCGACGGCGTGCCCCCCGACAGGTCCACTCCCGTGGCCACCAGGGCCTGGACCGCCTCGGGGAACGGGTCCCTGAGCGCGCCGTGGTTGACCCGGGACCGGGTCGCGAGCTCGGGGTTGCGGGCCAGCGCGGTGGGGGTGGCCAGCGGGCCGAGGCGGTAGTGGCGCCACAGGAGCTGGCCGCGGACGTCGCTCTCGACGTGGAAGAGAGCGCCGTCGAACCGGACCGCGATCACCCAGGCGGGCGTCGAGCCCGTCGCCCAGACCGCCGCGTCCGCCTTGCCGGGAACGCGGTCCAGGGCCTCCGCGGCGTGCAGGAACGTACCCCGGCCGGCCGACTCCACGTGCAGCAGCCGTGCCCCGTGCCGGTGCACCGACCATTGCGGGTGGGCCGACGCCAGCGCCTCCACCGCTTCGGCGAGCGGGTCCTCCTGGGCGGCGAGCCTGGTCAGGTGCATGACCGCCTCCGGGTCGACCGGGAAGCCGCTCCCGTTCGTGAACGGCACGGCCAGGCCGGCGACCATGGCCGCGCCCGCCCCGGGGAGCAGGGCCGCGGCGGCCGCGCGGGCCTCCTCGTACCCGGCGGCCCCGGCCGCCCGCTGCTCGTGCATCAGGTACACGGCCAGGGCCGCCCAGCTCGCCGCCGCGGTGCCCAGCCGGCCCGGTATGTCGCCGGCGGCCAGCTTCCTGACCGCCTCCGCGCAGACGCCCACCCAGCTGTCCGAACCGGGCGAGCCGTGCCACACGCCGGCCTGCGCCCCGCACAGCACGAGCGCGAGCAGCGCGATCCGGGTGGCGGGCTCGGCGCCGCCCGCCTGGTCGGCGACGGCCTCGGTCAGCAGCTGGCGGACCCTGCGGCGCTCCGCCCCCGGCGCTTCGCGCCCGGCCGCTTCGGGCCCGGCGGCGAGCGCGGCGCCGTCGAGTCCGGCGGGCAGCTCGCCCGTTGCCATGCGGAACATCGCGGCGCCGAGGCTGGCCCGCGCGTCGTCGGCGTAGGAAAGCCAGCCGTCGGCGTCGGGCCGCGGCCCGTCACCGGGGTACCTGGCGGCGAGTGCGGCGGCGTCGGCCAGCCAGCGCTCCAGGAGCCGCGCGTCGGCGATCAGCCCGGCCGGGCCGGGCGGCCCCGCCTGGGCCGGCCCGGGGGGCTGGCGGTCCCGGAGCAGGACGAGCTCCGGGTCGTGCACGAAGATGACCGGCCCCGGGGGCCGGGCGCCCCGCACCGGCGTCCCGCCGGGCAGGTTCACCCCCGCGAGCAGGTGGCTGACGGCGCCGGCCGGAACCGAGCCGATCGCGTCGAAGCCGTCCGCCCGGGCGGCTTCCAGCGGCGCCGGCCAGTCGGCCGCCCGCGCGAGCGTCACCTCGAGGCCGCCGTCCGCCCGGGCGGCGGACAGCAGCACGGGGCCGTCCGCGGCCGTCCGGGCGGACGCGCCGCCCGGCTGCCGCACCGCCGGTACCTCTTCCAGCGGGACCGGCCTGGCCGCCGCGGTAAACAGGCTCGCGGCCGGGCGCGACACCACGCCGACCTCGATGTTGCCGCCGTCACCCGCGGACGTGAGCAGGGCACGCGCGGACAGGTCCGGGCTTCCGGTCAGCGCCCACCGGCTGCCGTCCGGCCGGACGGCTTCGATGAGCGCCGCGTGCCGGTAACGCTCGCCGGCGTCCTCGACGACCGCCACCGCGATCCCCGCCGCCGCGATGACCCGGCGGGCGGTGGCCGTCTGGATCACGGTCCGGCCGCCGGACTGGACCGCGAGCGTCGCCCGGGCCGGGCGGAGCCTGGCGATGAGCTCCGCGGCGGCGGCCGTGCGCTCGTCGTGGGACGGCGCGTACAGCAGCAGGGAGTCCACCGCGCCGCCGGGAAGCTGGTCGGCGATCGGACGCACGCTGGTGTGCACCAGCCGGTGCCCGGTGTCCACGAGCTCGGCCTCGATGGCGAGTTCCTCAAGCAGCGCCGCGGTCCGGGAGATCGCGCTCACGGCCAGCGGCGTGAGCGCGCACAGGCCCTCCAGCGAGCGCAGCCAGTCGGCGACATCGGCCACCAGCTCGGGGCAGGCCGCGCGGTCCGCCGTCGCGACCGTCCAGAATTCCTCGTTCCGCTCCCATCCGGCGGGCGTCAGGTCACCGGACCCGATGGCGACCAGCGCCCGGTCCCGCCCCGCGACGATCACGACCTTGGCGTGGAACGTGCCGCCGGCGCCGGGCGCGGCCAGCCCGTGCACGTAGCGGGTCCCCGCGCCCGGAGCCGTCCCGGGACCGGGGTCGGCGGCACGCGCGTCGCCGAGGACGGTCACCCGCGCTCCGGTCGCCTCCACGGCGCCGAGCACCGCCTGCTCGAAGTACCCGAGGTCGATGTCGCGGGAACAGAGCAGGGCCTCCCGCGCTTGCCCCCCCTCGGTGCCCAGGCCGGCGATCAGGAACGGAAGGGGACAGGACGCCATCTGGTTGACGAGGGCAGGCACACGCTGAACCTTACGCCGGGCACCGCATCCGGCGCGAACCCGGGCAGACGGTTACGAACCCCGCCTCAGCCGTAGGGAAGAGCGAGAGTCCACCGAACGGTCCGCGGCTTCCCCTGGCCCCCAACCGTGCCCGCGGCCCGTGCCGTCCCCACGGCGTGCCGGTGTGCCGGCGTGCCCGCGGCCCGGCCGTGGTCCTAGTCTCATGAGGCGATGAACGATGACCCGACCATCCTGCTCACGCCGCCGGGCAGGGAACTGCTGTCCCGGCTGGCCGCCGCGGGCGCCGGCCAGGCCGGCGAGAGCGCGAGCCTGGCGCTGGCGGAACGGCTCCGCAGGGAGTACCCGGCCGCGCTGGTCGCGGCGGCGATGAGCCAGCGGGAGCTGCGCCGCGCCGCCCAGGCCAAGTTCAGCCGCGCCGCCGACATGCTGTTCACCCGGGCGGGCTACGAGCAGTCGTCCGGGGAGGCGATCGCGCGGTACCGGGCGGGCCGCCTCGGGCACGCGGCGCGGATCGCGGACCTGTGCTGCGGCATCGGCGGCGACCTGATCGCGCTGGCCGGGGCGAGCGATGTGCTGGCCGTCGACCGCGATGAGGCCCACGCGAAGCTCGCCCGGTACAACGCGGCCGTCTACGGCCGGGCGGACCGGGTGCGGGCCGTGGCCGCCGATGTCCGCGACGTCGGCCTGGCCGGCGTCGACGCGGTCTTCATCGACCCGGCCCGCCGGGCCGGCCCAGGCACCGCCTCCGCCCCGCAGGCGCGCCGCTACCGGGCCGGGACCAGCGAGCCCCCGCTCGACTGGTGCGTCGCGCGCGCGGGAACGGTCCCGGCGGTCTGCGTCAAGGCGGCACCCGGAATTCCCGAGGGCCTGGTGCCGCACGCCTGGGAGGCCGAGTTCATCGCCGAGTCGCGCGACCTGAAGGAAGCGGTCCTCTGGTCCCCGTCCCTGGTCACCGCCCCCGCGGCCCCCGGGCGCGGGCCGCGCCGGGCGACGGTCATCGTGCCGGCCGGCGCGGGCGGCGCCACCGGGTCGCACACGCTCGTCGCCCGCGCGGGCGACCCGGTACCGCTGCGAGAGCCGGGGGAGTACCTGCTCGACCCCAACCCGGCCGTCACCCGGGCGGGCCTGGTCGAAGACCTGGCCCGCCAACTGGGCGACGACACCGCGAAGATCGACCCGCAGATAGCGTTCCTGACCCTGGACAGAGACGCCCGGACCCCGTTCGCCCGCACCCTCCGCGTCGAGTACTCGGCCCCCTGGCACGAGAAAGCCTTCGCCAGGCGGCTGCGCGAGCTGGACATCGGCGCGGTGGACATCCGCCGCCGCGGCCTGGCGGGCGACGTCGACCAGATAAGGCGCCGCCTCAAGCTGTCGGGCGCCAACCGCGCGACGGTCGTGATCACCCGGGTCAGCGACCGGCCCTGGGGCCTGATCTGCACAGCGTGATCGGCAGCGTGTGATCCGCACACCGTGATCCGCCCGGGCGCTACCCCTTACGTAGCACCACGCCGCGCACGTAGGCCGCCTGCCCCGCGTGCTGCATGTCGTCGTCGAGCACGGAGACCAGCCGCACCCCGAGCGTCACCGGAGGCGTCCACCGGGTGTCGACGACCCGGTCCAGGTCCGCGTCGCCGACGCCGGACACGAGCTTCACCGACTGCGCGCAGGTCGCCTCGTGGTACTCGCGCAGCAACTCCGCGGACGCGGTGGCCGCGCCGACGGCCGCGACCTGCGCCGGCGTATGCCCGTACCCGTGGTCCAGCATGCCGGCCGGCAGCCCGAACCGGGTGGCCCACGCGTCGGCCGTCCACACCTGGGTAACCCCGAACGCGGCCGCGACGTGGTCGTCTTGCACGCGGGTGAGATGCCAGACCAGCCAGCTCACCGGGTTGGCGTCCGCGTCGATCCGGTAGCTGAGCTGTTCGGGCGTCAGCCCGTCCAGCACGCCAGCCACGTTTTCCCTGATTCGCCCGAACCCGTCGACCAGCAACTGCGCACTAGTAGTCATAGGCCGATTATTGCCCCAGGGACGGCCACGTCGGCAGCGCGCTCACGTCCAGCACCGTTTCCGGCAGGCGGCGCATCGTGGTGACCCGGCGCTCGGCGAACTTCGCCGGGTGCCCGGTGAGATCGCGGTCCACCCAGACCGAGCGCAGCCCCATCCGGGCGGCGGGCGCGATGTCGTGCACCCAGCTGTTGGCGACGTGGATCCAGTTGGCGGGCGTCGCGCCGGTCATGTCAGCGAATTTCCGGAAATGACCGAGGTCCGGCTTGTAGGACCGCACCTGCTCCGCCGTCACCACCACGTCGAACGGCGCCGGCAGCGCGGGCGCGGTCAGCGCGAACAGGTCCTCGTCGCAGTTGGTGAGGATCGCCAGCCGCCAGCCGGAGGAGGCGAGCGTCCCGAGGGCCTCGGCCACGTCCGGGAAGACCGTCATGGACGGCCACGCGGAGACGAACGCTCCCGCCTGCGCGTCGCTGACCGGAAGGCCGGCCCGTCGCGCGGCGAGCCGGAGCGCGTCGCTGAGGATCTCCCGGTACGGCCGCCAGGCGGGCCGTGCCTCCAGGATGGACTCGGCCCGGTGATAGGCGCCGAGCAGCGGCTCCGCGCTGGCGCCCGCGATCGGCCGCAGTGCCCCGAGCATGCAGGTGTTCCAGTCCGCGATTGTCCCGTAGCAGTCGAAGGTAAGCCATCGGGTGCCGGGCATCAAACCTCCCTACTCGAACATCTGTAGCAGGAGTCCGCCTCTACAGTAACTGTTGTTTACTGTTTTTGAGTGGTGAATTCGCCCTGAATCAGGAAGAAGATCATCAAGCCGTGCGGGACGTCCGGACGCCGCGTCCCACCTGACACGAGCCCCCGGCCGGGGCATGATCGTGACCGGGGGGCATACGACACAGGAGGCGACCCATGGCGGACGATGAGCTGCGTTACTCCACCGGCTTCGGCAACGAGTTCGCCACCGAGGCGGTCGCCGGGTCGCTGCCGGCCGGCCGCAACTCGCCGCAGCGGGCGCCACTCGGCCTGTACGCCGAGCAGCTCAGCGGCACCGCGTTTACCGAGCCCAGGGCCGTGAACCGGCGGACCTGGGTCTACCGCGTGCTGCCGAGCGCGAAGCACCAGCCGTTCCGCCGCATCGACAACAAGACCCTCAGGGGCACGCCGTTCGACGAGCTCGAACCGGACCCGAACCGGCTGCGCTGGGACCCGATCCCGCTCCCCGCGCACGACGAGCCGCGCGACTTCGTCGACGGCCTGTTCACGATCGGCGGCAACGGCGACCTCAAGACCAGGAACGGGATCGCGGTCCACCTCTACGCCGCCAGCGTGAGCATGCGCGACCGCTACTTCGTCGACTCCGACGGCGAACTGCTGCTCGTCCCCGAACTCGGCGCGCTCCTCGTGCACACCGAGCTCGGACCGCTGCGCGTCAGCCCCGGCGAGATCGCGGTCGTGCCGCGCGGCGTCCGCTTCAGGGTGGAACTGGCCGGCGCCGTGTCGCTAACCACGGGCGCACGCGGCTACGTGTGCGAGAACTTCGGCGCGCACTTCACGCTGCCCGAGCGAGGGCCGATCGGCGCGAACGGGCTGGCCAACGAGCGGGACTTCCGGTACCCGCACGCGGCGTTCGAGGAGCGCGACCACACCGTCCAGGTGGTGAACAAGTTCGGCGGCAACCTGTGGGCCGCGGACTACGACCACTCGCCGCTCGACGTGGTC
>DAHWEX010000271.1 GCA_027326205.1 Actinomycetota bacterium | reverse complement strand
GGTCCACTGCTACTCCTCCCCCGCCGCGGGCCGCGGCGCGGAGTCAGCCCGGTTGACGTCCGCCTGCGATCCGGTGCTCCGGCCGGGCGGCCCGGCCTGGCGGGGAGCGGAGGCCTGTTCGCGCGCGTCGAGCAGCGGCGCGTAGCTGTGCACCCGGGGCACCGGGTACGCGAGGTTGAAGTTGAACCGGGGCGGCGGCGACGAGGTCGCCCATTCCAGGGTGTGCGCCTGCCACGGGTTAGGCCCGGCCGGGACCCTGGCCCGGGCGGATTCGTATACGTTCAGCAGGAACACGCACATCGAAATGCCGATGACGCCGGCGCCGATGCTGGAGATCAGGCTCAGCGTGGTGAACCCGGCGCCGGCCGGATAGGTGGCCATCCAGCGGGGCATGCCGTCATAGCCGAGGATCAACCACGGGATGAACGTCGTGTTGGCCCCGATCACCATGAGCAGCCAGTGCAGTTTGCCGAGGCGCTCGTTCAGCATGATCCCGGTCGCCTTCGGGAACCACAGGTAGAACCCGGCGAAGAAGCCGAAGACGCTGCCGGCGAAGAGCGTGTAGTGGAAGTGGCCCAGGATGAAGTAGCTGTTGTTGAGGGCGTAGTCGATCGCCGGGTTGGCCACCAGGATGCCGGTCAGCCCGCCGACGAGGAACTGCGGGATGAACGCGAGCGCGAACAGCATCGACGTGGTGTACCTGAGCCTGCCTCCCCACAGCGTGCCGAGGAAGCCGAAGTACTCCAGCCCGGCCGGGATCGTGAGCATGATCGAGGTCAGCGAGAAGTAGTCGTTCACCTCCTGGCCGCTGGCGAACAGGTGGTGCCCCCACACCGACATCGAGCCCGCCGCGAACGCCAGCAGAGACAGCACCGTCCCCCTGTAGCCGAAGAAGCGCCGGCCCGTGAACGTCGCCAGCACCTCGGCCACGCACCCGACGAACGGGAAGAACATCACGTACACCACCGGATGACCGTAAAACCAGAATAGGTTTTCGTAGGCGATGTTCCAGGCGTTGCTGCTGAACAGGGACGGGTCCACCCGCTCGGCCGCGACGACCCCCATGGCCAGCAGCACGGCCGGGAACCCGGCCAGCACCATCAGGCAGGTGACGATCTGCGTCCAGGTGAACACCGGCAGCCGGAGCATGCTGACGTGCGGCGCCCGCATCCGCAGCGCGGTCCACAAGGTGGTGGCGCTCATCAAGATCATGCCGCACGCCGCGAGGAACACCCCGGCGACCCAGAGCGACATTCCGTACCCCGGCGAGTAGGTGCTGTTGGACAGCGGCGTGTACCCCCACCAGCCGTCGGCCGCGCCGCCGGTCGGCGTCACGAATCCCCAGATCAGCGCGAGTGAGCCGAATACGTAGAGCCAGTAGCCGAGCAGCGCCGCCCGGGGAGCGGCGATCCGCGGCGCCCCCGTCTGGAGCGGGACCAGGTACACGCCGAGGCCGATCGCCAGCGGCGTGATGGTGAGCGCGATCATCCCGGTCCCGTGCTGGGTCATGAACTGCAGGTACTGCTGGGGACTGAGAACGTGCTGGTTCGGCTGGGCTAGTTGCGCCCGCATGGTCAGCGCCAGCGCCCCGTTGAGCACGAACAGCACCAGGGCCGTGCCGATCGTCAGGATCCCGATGCGCTTGTGGTCGGTGGTCAGCAGCCACTGCGGCAGGCCGTCCCGGTCCTCATCGGCCGGGGAAGGATAGGGGATCACCCTGGCCGGCGCGCTCATAGCCGTCCCGTCCGCAGGTAGCTGGTGAAGGCCGCGGGCGGCACCGCCTGGAGCCAGAAGTCCATCTCGTAGTGGTACAGGCCGCAGAGCTGGGCACAGCGGCCTATCCACCGCCCGGTCCGCGGGATCGTGAGCGTGACGCTGTTGACCTCGCCCGGGTAGGCGTAGACCTTGAACTTCCACTGTGGCATCCAGACCGCGTGGACCACGTCGGCCGACGTCACGTCGAGCCGCACCGGCTCGCCGGCCGGGACCACCAGCACGGGCAGGTCCCGTAGCCCCTGGCACTGCCCGGTCGCCGTCACCGGCGTGCCCTCGTAGTGGAAGCGCCAGCACCACTGGTAGCCGGTCACCGCCACGGTCACCGCGGGCTTCGGCGGGTCGGGGTAGTCCTTGGCGTTCGCCGAGAAGCTGGAGATCACCAGGAACACGACCATCCCGGCGAGCACGGCCACGTAGCCGAGCTCGATCCGGTTCGCCTCGGCCAGCTTGAGCGGCCCCTTTCCGTTTCTGCCGCGGTACCAGCTATAGCCCATCGCGCCGGCCATAACGAGGATGACCAGGCAGAAAACGATCCAGGCGATGATCGTGTCCTGGGCGAACAGCTGGGAAAAGGCGCTCTGGAAGGGCACGTTCCCCCCTGACTCGGCTCACGTTACGTGCAGCTGGCTACCACCCGCGATCCGCGCCAAACGCCACCCGTCACGAGATTTTGGAACCCGGCACGTTAGAGGCACCCTCCCGGGGGAAACCGCATCGCGATCGTGAGCCGAAGGGGGCCCGGGTGGACCTTGAAAACGTCGCGGACAAGGCAGGCAGCGCCGTCGATGACCGGTTCCATGTCGCCCGCTACGCGCGGAAGGCACTGAACAAGGCCTTCCCCGACCAGTGGTCGTTCTTCCTCGGCGAGCTGGCGCTTTACTCGTTCGTCATCCTGCTCGTCACCGGCACGTACCTGGCCCTGTTCTTCCACCCCAGCGAGCAGCAGATCGTCTACCACGGCTCGTACGCCAAGCTCGACGGCCTGTCGATGAGCGATGCCTACGCGTCGACGCTCAACATCTCCTTCGACGTCCGCGGCGGCCTGCTCGTCCGGCAGATCCACCACTGGGCCGCGCTGATCTTCGTGGGCGCCATCGCGCTGCACGCGCTGCGCATCTTCTTCACCGGCGCGTTCCGCAAGCCGCGCGAGCTCAACTGGGTCATCGGGGTCACGATGTTCGCCCTCGCCGCCGCCGAGGGGTTCGCCGGCTACACCCTGCCCGACGACATGCTCTCGGGCACCGGGGCGCGGATCGCCGAGGGCATCATGCAGTCCGTCCCCATCGTCGGCACGTACGTGGTCTTCTTCGTCTTCGGCGGCCAGTACCCCGGAACGAGCTTCATCCCCCGGTTGTACATCCTCCATGTCTTCCTGCTGCCCGGCCTCATCCTCGCGCTCGTCACCGCGCACCTGATGATCCTCTGGCACCAGGGGCACACCCAGTGGCCGGGCAAGAGGGAACGGGAGCACGTTGAGGTCGGTGCCCCGTTCTTCCCGGTCTTCCTGATGAAGACGATGTCGCTGTTCATGTTCGTCTTCGCCGCGCTGGTCATGCTAGCCACGTTCGCGCAGATCAATCCGATCTGGCTGTTCGGCCCCTACAACCCGCTCGAGGTCAGCAACGGCTCGCAGCCCGACTGGTACATCGGCTTCCTGGAGGGCGCGCTGCGGCTCATGCCCGGGGTCGAGACCGACATCGGCAACGCCGTCACGGGCGGGTACACGCTGATGTGGAACGTCTTCGTCCCCGCGGTCCTGCTGCCTTTCCTGTTCTTCGCCGGCATGTACGCGTACCCGTTCTTCGAACGGTGGGTAACCGGCGAC
>DAHWEX010000239.1 GCA_027326205.1 Actinomycetota bacterium | reverse complement strand
TCGCCCTTTGCTGAGGTGGTGGGAACGTGCTGGCCAGCCTTATCGCCGCCGTGGTCGCGGCGCTGTGCTACGGGACCGCTTCCGTCATGCAGGCGGTCGCCGTGCGCGAGGCCAGCACCCGGTCGCGGGCC
Source organism: Actinomycetota bacterium (assembly GCA_027326205.1). GTDB lineage: Bacteria > Actinomycetota > Actinomycetes > Streptosporangiales > Streptosporangiaceae > Trebonia. Next base: position 6,406 of record DAHWEX010000239.1, on the reverse strand, counting down.
CAGGCGAGCGTGGGCGGCATCGACCCCGGACTGGTGCCGCGGCTGCTCAGCCAGTGGCGGTTCGTGGCGAGCGTCGGCATCGACCTGCTCGGCTTCGCCGCGCAGCTTGTCGCGCTGCGGCGGCTGCCGCTGTTCGCGGTCCAGGCGATGGTCGCGGCCAACCTCGCGGTGATCGCGGTGCTCGCCACGTTCCTCATCGGTGCGACCCTGTCGCTGCGGGAGTGGCTCGCGGTGGCGGGCGTGGTGGCCGGGGTGGGGCTGCTCGGCTCGTCGGCCGGCGCGGAGGGCGCGAGCAGCGCGGGCACCGCGTTCAAGGTCTCGCTGATCGTCGCGACCGCGCTTCTCGGCCTGGCCGGGCTGGTCGCCGCGCGGCTGCTGCGCGACCCGGCCCGCACGCTGGTCCTGGGCACGATCGCGGGCTTCGGCTTCGGGGCGGTCGGCATCGCGGCGCGGGTGCTCACCGGCTTCGCGCCGCTCACACTGCTGCGCGACCCCGCCGCGTACGCGGTCGTGGCGGCGGGCGTCGTGTCGTTCGTCTGCTACGCGGCCGCCCTCGAGGGCGGCAGCGTCACCGTAGCGACCTCGGCGGTCGTCCTGGCGGAGACGCTCCCGCCGGCGGTCGTCGGGGTGCTCTTCCTCGGCGACACGACCAGGCACGGGCTGGCGCCGGTGGCGGTGGCCGGGTTCGCCATGGCGGTGGTGAGCGCGGTGATGCTGGCCAGGTTCGGCGAGGCGGATCACAGTGCTGTCCCCGGGGGAGTGATCCCCCCGGGGACCCCCCAAAGCGCTGCGGGGGCTTCGCCCCCGCAGCGCTCCCCGCGGGAGGACGACCCCCCCGCGCCCCCCGATCACGGAAGGGCTTCGCCCCTCCGTAGCCTCCCCACGGGAGGACGCGCAAAAGGCGCGCGCCCCCCGCGCGCTGGCTAGGTTGAGGGACTGTGGCTGGTGTGAGCAGGCAGCGCAAAGACCGCGCTGCCTCTGGGAGGCGCGAGGGCAGGCGCGAGGGCATCGAACGCCACGACTTTTCGTCCGCGCGGGCAGGCGTGATAGGGTCACGTCTTTTGCGGTCATGCCCGCCCGCACGGACACCGGGGGTACGGGGGGCTTCCCTCCGGGTGAAAACTGTGACCAGGGGAGGCCCGGCAGGTTAATGACCGGTCCCGTGTTATCCTGGTGGCCCGTGGACCTGCGGATTTAGGCCGCAACATCGTCGACCACGGGAGCCCGTTTTGGCCGCTAGAGCGACTTCGTCAAGGCTAGCCTCACAAAGGCCCATTAACACCAAGCATATCTTCGTCACCGGTGGCGTGGCTTCAAGCCTCGGCAAGGGCCTCACCGCTTCCAGCCTCGGCCGCCTGCTGAAGATGCGGGGCCTTCTGGTCAAGATGCAGAAGCTGGACCCCTACCTCAACGTCGACCCGGGCACGATGAACCCGTTCCAGCACGGCGAGGTTTTCGTGACCGACGACGGCACGGAGACCGACCTGGACGTGGGCCACTACGAGCGGTTCCTCGACATCAGGCTGAACGGCGACGCGAACGTCACGACGGGCCAGGTGTACTCCAGCGTGATCGCCAAGGAGCGGCGCGGCGAGTACCTCGGTGACACCGTCCAGGTCATCCCGCATATCACGAACGAGATCAAGTCCCGCATCCTCGGCATGGCGGGTCCCGAGGTGGACGTGGTCATCACCGAGGTCGGCGGCACGGTCGGCGACATCGAGTCGCTGCCGTTCCTTGAGTCGATCCGCCAGATCCGCCACGAGATCGGCCGGGACCGGTGCTTCTTCATCCACGTGTCCCTGCTGCCGTACATCGGGCCCTCGGGCGAGCTGAAGACCAAGCCGACCCAGCACTCGGTGGCGGCGCTGCGCTCCATCGGCATCCAGCCCGACGCGATCGTGGCCCGTTCCGACCGGCCGATCAGCGACGGCCTGAAGCAGAAGATCTCCCTGATGTGCGACGTGGACGCCGACGCGGTGGTCTCCACCCCGGACGCCCCGTCGATCTACGACATCCCGAAGGTGCTGCACGGCGAGGGCCTGGACGCCTACATCGTCCGCAAGCTGCAGCTCCCCTTCCACGACGTCGACTGGTCCGCCTGGGACGACCTGCTGCGCCGGGTGCACCGCCCCGCCAGGTCGATCACGATCGCCCTGGTCGGCAAGTACGTTGACCTCCCCGACGCGTACCTGTCGCCGGCCGAGGCGCTCAAGGCCGGGGGCTTCGGCAACGACGCCAAGGTCACCATCCGCTGGGTGACCAGCGACGACTGCGAGGCCCCTGACGACGCCGCGGGCCAGCTCGACGGGGTTGACGGCATCCTCATCCCCGGCGGGTTCGGGGTGCGCGGCATCGAGGGCAAGATCGGCGCGATCAGGTACGCGCGCACCCACGGCATCCCGGTGCTCGGCCTCTGCCTCGGCCTGCAGTGCATGGTCATCGAGGTCGCCCGCGACCTGGCCGGCATCTCCGCCGCCAACAGCTCCGAGTTCGACCCGGAAACCCCCGACCCGGTGGTGGCCACCATGGCCGACCAGGAGGACGTGGTCGCGGGGGACCGGGACATGGGCGGCACCATGCGGCTCGGCCTGTACCCGGCGAGCCTCAAGCCGGGCACGATCGTCAGCGGCCTCTACGGCGGCGCGGCCGTCGTCGAGGAGCGGCACCGGCACCGCTACGAGGTCAACAACGCCTACCGGGAGCGCCTCGAGGCGGCCGGCCTGGTCTTCTCCGGCCTGTCGCCGGACAACCGCCTGGTCGAGTTCATCGAGCTGCCCCGCGAGACGCACCCGTTCTTCGTCGCGACCCAGGCGCACCCGGAGTTCCTGTCCCGCCCGACCCGCCCGCACCCGCTGTTCTCCGGCCTCATCGCCGCGGCCCTGGCCCGCTCCCGCGCCGCGGACGCCGGCGCGGGGGCCTCCAGCCGCGCCGTGGCATCCGCGTAGGAGGCCCTAGGCTGCCCTTCATGGTCGAGGATCTTCCCCCGCAAAGCTGGCCGGTGGCCGGCACCGAGGAACAGTTCAAGAACTGGCTGATCTCAGTCCGCACCGACAAGGTGCGGCTGCCGGATGGCCATCAGGTCGCGCGGACCGTGGTCGGCCACATCGGCGCGGTCGCCGTCCTCGCGCTCGACGACCGCGACCGTGTGCTGATGATCCGCCAGTACCGGCATCCGGTCGGCAGGCAGCTCTGGGAGATCCCGGCCGGGCTGCGCGACGTCACGGGCGAGTCGCTGGCGGACACGGCGCGCCGCGAGCTGCTCGAGGAGACCGGGCACGCCGCCCGCGAATGGCACGCCCTGGTGGACTCCTACGCCTCGCCGGGGATCACCAGCGAGCGGATCAGGATCTTCCTGGCCCGCGGGGTCGAGGCGGCGCAATCCGACTACGAGCGGGAGGGGGAGGAGAAGTTCCTGCGGACCGCCTGGTTCCCGCTCGCCGAGGCGGTGCAGGCCGCGCTGGCGGGGAAACTGCACAACGGTGCCACCATCCAGGGCGTGCTGGCTGCTCATATCGCCAGGTCACAGGGCTTCGCCAGCCTTCGCCCGCAGGACGCGCCGGAAACCTAGCGACTCCAGGAAAGATTCTCTTCACCTCCCGTTAACCGATGGGCCCGCTACGGGTACCGGGTACCGCGTCTTCGTAAGAGGTTTCTGGGCTTAGCCCGGTCGCAGCGGGGCGGCCGGGGGCACCGGACGGTGAGGACTCGTGAGGGTCGGCGTTCCAGCGGAAGTGGCGAACGGCGAGTTCCGGGTGGCGCCCTCGCCTGCCCTGCGGTGGCCAGCGCCCACCGGCTGCCGCGCGCCGACGCGGCGGCGATCCTGGCCTGACCAGCCCGCTTTGCGCACGCGCGGCCCATGATCGTGTCCTTTACGGGGCGAATGTCCCGCCCGCGGTTAAGCAAAGCCCGGAAGTGCGCAAAGACTGGAAGGATAACAGCAACAGGCGCGGAGCGCAGGGCGGAGAGCGGAGCGCAGGGCGGAGAGCGGAGCGCCGGGCGGAGAGCGGAGCGCCGGGCGGAGCGGCTACGATCCCGGGTGTGGTGAGCGTGACGGACGGGGCGCGCCGGTACCTCCAGTTCCTCGCCGTGGAGCGGGGACTGGCCGGCAATACCGTCGTGTCCTACGAGCGGGACCTGCGCCGGTACGCGAGCTTCCTGCGCGAACGCGGCCGGCCGGACCTGGCCGACGTCGCCGAACTGGACGTCGCGGAGTTCCGCGCCGCGCTGCGGACCGGAGACGAGGAGCACCCGCCGCTCGCGGTCAGTTCCGTCGGCCGGGCGGTCGTCGCGGTGCGCGGGCTGCACGCGTTCGCGCTGAAGGAAGGCCTCGCCCAGCGCGATCCCGCGCGTGCGGTCGCCCCGCCGACGCCGGCCAGGCGGCTACCGAAGGCCATACCGCTCGACGCCGTGGAACGGATCCTGGACGCGGCGGGCTCGACCGAGGACAGCGACCCCCGGGTGCTGCGCGACCGGGCGCTGCTTGAGTTCCTCTACGGGACCGGGGCGCGGATCTCCGAGGCGACCAGCCTGGACGTCGACGACCTCGGCCACCTGGCGCAGGACCCCGCCGTGCTGCTGTCCGGCAAGGGCGGCAAGCAGCGCTACGTTCCCGTGGGCAGCTACGCGGTCAACGCCCTGGGCGCCTACCTGGTCAGGGGGCGTCCCGCCCTCGCCGGCCGGGCGGCGCGGAAGCAGAGCCCGGCCGTGTTCCTCAACGCCCGCGGCGGCCGCCTGACGAGGCAGGGAGCGTGGGGCATACTCCGCGAAGCAGCCGTCCGTTCGGGAAGGCCTGATGTCTCTCCCCACACCTTGCGGCACTCGTTCGCCACGCACCTCCTCGACGGCGGCGCGGACATCCGGGTCGTGCAGGAACTGCTCGGACACGCCTCGGTGGCGACCACGCAGATCTACACTCTGGTGACGGTGGACAAGCTGAGAGAGGTCTACGCGGCCGCGCACCCGCGAGCCTTCGGATGACTCCGGCGGGACAGTCCCGGACGGCCGATCGGCCGATCGGCCGGCTTCGCCAGAAATAAAATGGTTCGCCGGCGGCGCGCCTGCTTGAAAGCACCGAGTTCGGAGGCCTAGTGTCCCGAACAGTTCGCGACCTCTAGCCCCGGGAGGATCTTACTGGTGGCCGCATCGCGTATAACAGAGCTTCTGCCGGGAGACATCGGCCCCACCGGCCGGCCGCTCCCCGCCTTCCCGGAGCCTAAGCCGCTGGCCGAGCACGGTCCGGCGCGGATCGTGGCGGTCTGCAACCAGAAGGGCGGCGTCGGCAAGACGACGACGACCATCAACCTGGGGGCGGCCCTCGCCGAGCGGGGCCGGCGGATGCTGCTCGTCGACTTCGACCCGCAGGGCGCGCTGTCGGTGGGCCTCGGCATCCAGCCGCACGACATCGACTCCACGGTCTACAACCTGCTCATGGAGCGGGGAGTCAAGGCACGCGACGTCATCTTCGAGACCGGGATCGACAACCTGGACCTGCTGCCGTCCAACATCGACCTGTCCGGCGCCGAGGTCCAACTCGTGTCCGAGGTCGGCCGTGAGTTCGTGCTCGGCCGCGCGCTCAAGTCCATCGTGCCCGAGTACGACTACATCATGATCGACTGCCAGCCGTCCCTCGGCCTGCTCACGATCAACGCGCTGGCGTGCGCCAACAGCGTGCTCATCCCGCTTGAGTGCGAGTACTTCGCGATGCGCGGCGTCGCCCTGCTGATGGAGACCATCGACAAGGTGCAGCAGCGGCTCAACCCGGATCTGGCGATCGACGGCCTGCTGGGCACGATGTACGATTCCCGGACGCTGCACACCAGGGAAGTGCTCGGCTCCGTCGTCAACGGGTTCGGCGACAAGGTCTTTCACACGGTGATCAACCGCACCGTGCGGTTCCCGGACGCTACCGTTGCTGGTGAGCCCATCACGAGCTTCGATTCCTCGTCGATGGGGGCAAGTTCCTACCGTGAACTTGCCAAGGAGGTACTCGACCGGTGGCAGCAGGACGGGGTAGGTCACGCCGGGTAAACTGCGGATACTTTTATTTTGCCGTTACCGGCAAGGCCGAGCCCCATGGGTAGGGCCAAAAGAAGAGTATCCGTTCCCGGAGGCGCGGAGCTGCTGCGCCCCGCGACACCTCCTCCAGCCACCTCTGATGAACGCCAGGCGACCGGCAGGGAAAAGCACGACCAGAAGATTACCGTGTACCTGTCCGCCGTGGAGTTGCTTGACCTCGAACATGCGCGGTTGAGACTTCGCCGCTTCGGTTTCGTTATGGACCGTGGCCGGCTGGTCCGGGAGGCGATCGCCATCCTGCTCGCCGACCTCGACGCCCGCGGAAAGGACAGCCTGGTGGCGCGGCGCATCCGCGCGACCCCCGGCCCCCAGGCGGGGAATGGCCAGT
>DAHWEX010000257.1 GCA_027326205.1 Actinomycetota bacterium | reverse complement strand
ACCTGATGAGCATCGGCGCGGCGGCGGTGGCAAAGAGCGAGCCGGCCAATGCCGACGGCGCCCGGGGTGTGGTGATCAACACAGCGTCGATCGCCGGTCTTGAAGGGCAGACCGGGCAACTGGCCTACTCTGCGTCCAAGGGCGGCATCATCGGGATGACGGTGCCGGCGGCCCGCGACTTGTCGGTCATCGGCGTCCGGGTCAACACGATCTGCCCCGGCGTCATCTTCACGCCGATCTACAAGTCCATCGCGAGCGGCGGCCGGGACGCGGACGAGTTCCTTGCCAGGCTGGCGGCGCCGGTGGTATTCCCGAAGCGGCTGGGCCGAGCGGACGAGTTCGGCCATCTGGTGCGCTCGCTGATCGAGAACGACTATATGAACGCGGAGGTCGTCAGGTTCGACGGCGGCATCCGGTTCCAGCCGAAGTGATGCTGGCCTGGCTGGCCTAGCTGGCGTAGGGGTGGTATGTCGGGGATCGCGGGGTGCCTCGCACTGGCAGGAGGGACCAGACCGGACGCGGACTGGGTCCTCCGTGCCGTGCGGCGGATGGTGCACAGAGGGCCGGATGACGAGCACGTGCTCTCGGACGGCCCGGTCTCGCTCGGCGCGCGGCGGCTGGCGATCGTTGACCTGTCGCCCGCCGGGCGGCAGCCGATGCGGTCCGCCGACGGCCGTTACGTGATCGTCTACGACGGCGAGATCTACAACTACGCCGAGCTGGCGCACCGCCTGCAGGCACGAGGGGTCCGGCTGCGCGGCAAGTCCGACACCGAGTTGCTGCTCGAGACCTACGCCGCGGAGGGCAGGGAGGCGCTCAGGAAGCTGCGGGGCATGTACGCCTTCGCGATCTGGGACGCCAAGAGCGGTGAGCTGTTCTGCGCGCGCGACCCGTTCGGCATCAAGCCGTTCTACTACGCGGTCGCCGACGGCGGCAGGCAGTTCCGGTTCGCGTCCGAGCGCAAGGCGCTGCTCCCGCCCGGTGACGTCACGGAGATCGACCCCGAGGCCCTGCGCAAGTACCTGTCGTTCCAGTACGTCCCCGCGCCGGCGACGATGACGCCGCCGGTGATCTGCCTGCCGGCCGGCTGCTGCCTGACCATCCGGCCGGACGCCCCGCTGGACCGCCCCTCACGGTACTGGCGGCCGGTGCTGCGGTCGGCTAGGTCGCCCGCCCCGGACACCCCGGAACGAGTCCTCGCCGCCCTGCGCGACTCGGTCGCCGCTCACCTGCGCAGCGATGTGCCGGTGGGCGCGTTCCTGTCCGGCGGGGTAGACTCGGCGGCGATCTGCGCGATCGCGGCGGAGACCAAGCCCGGCATGCTCACGTTCACCGCCGGGTTCGCCCAGTCCGGCTACAGCGAGATCGACGAGGCGCAGGAGACGGCCGCGGTGCTCGGGCTGCGCAACGTCTCGTACGTGGTCACGCCGCAGGAGTTCGTGGCGCGGCTGCCGCAGATCATCTGGCAGCTCGACGACCCGATGGCGGACGCGGCGGCCGTCGGCCTCTGGTTCGTGGCCAGGGAAGCGCGGCGGCACGTCAAGGTCGTGCTGTCCGGCGAGGGCGCCGACGAGTTGTTCGGCGGCTACGGCGTGTACTACCAGCCGGGCGTGGTGCGGGCGGCGACCAAGCTCGGCCCCGGCCGGTCGCTGGCCCAGGTGATGGCCGGCCGGATCGCGCCGGGGCAGAAGGGCAAGGGGATGCTCGAACGCATCGCCACGCCGCTGCGCAGCCGCTACATCGGCAACGCCAACATCTTTTCCGGCGACGAAATCGACAGCCTGACCAGGTACGGCGGCGGCACCGCCTACGACGTGACCGGCCCCGTCTTCGACCAGGCGGAGGCCGCCGGGCTCGACGACGTGGCCACGATGCAGCTCGTGGACATCAATACCTGGCTACCCGGCGACATCCTGGTCAAGGCCGACCGCGGCTCGATGGCGCACGGACTCGAGCTGCGCACTCCGTTCCTTGACCGCGAGGTGATGAGCGTGGCGAGCCGGCTGGCCAGGGCGGAGAAGACCGCCGCGGGGACGACGAAGTTCGCGCTGCGGGAGGCGGTGGGGAGCCTGCTGCCGCAGGAGAGCGTGGAACGCCGCAAGCTCGGGTTCCCGGTGCCGATCGGGCAGTGGTTCCGCGGCGAGCTGGCCGGCTACCCGGACCAGGTGATCCGCGAGGCGCGGACCGAGGAGTGGCTGGACAAGCGCGCGGTCGTTGACGTGCTGCGCCGCTTCCGGGCCGGCGACCCGGACGTTCCCTGGCGCCAGGTCTGGACGCTGGTCGTTTTCTCCCTCTGGCACCAGATCTACGTAGAGCGGGTTTACGACCAGCCCTACCTGCGGGGGGACGACTCCGCCGCGCCCCCCGACCATGGCGGGGGCTTCGCCCCCCCAACGCCCCCCCACGCGGGATGATGCGGATACCGCGTCACCCGTCGCTGCGGCCGCTGTGGCCGCCGTCGCTGGGCGGCCCGGAGCCGGCCGCCTAGCCTTCGGCCGCGGCGGAGGGAAACAGGCTGTCGCCGAGCTGCTCGCGGATCTTGCGGCGGCCGCGGTGCAGCCGGGACATGACCGTGCCGACCGGGGTGCCCATGATCTCCGCGATCTCCCGGTACGGGTAGCCCTCGATGTCGGCGAGGTAGACCGTGGTGCGGAACTCGTTCGGCAGGCCGCGCAGCGCGCGGAGCAGGTCGGAGTCGGTCATGTGGTCGAGCGCCTCGGCCTCGGCCGACTGGACCGGCGGGGAGAGCCGGTCGGCGGACATCTGCCACTCCTGAAGGTCGCTGCCGAGGGCCTGCTGCGGCTCCCGGCGCCGCTTGCGGTACACGTTGATGAACGTCGTGGTGAGGATCCGGTTGAGCCAGGCGCGCAGGTTCGTGCCCGGGCGGAACTGGTGGAAGGCCGCGTACGCCTTCGCCGACGTCTCCTGAACCAGGTCTTCGGCGTCGGTGGGGTTGCGCGTCATCCGCAGGGCCGCCGGGTACAGCTGGCTGAGCTGCGGAACGACATCGCGTTCGAACCGGGTGCGACTGTCCTCGTCGTCTTCAATCGGGCTCATGCCTGGCTCCGGTAGTTCGTCGGTTCCTCGTCACTTCTATAGACGTACGAAAGGCCTTCGACGGTCCACTCTGTGACCTAGATCACCTTAAGATATGTCGCGTCAATCTGAGTAGACTCCATCTACCCTGAGAAAACGCTGATAAGTCGCGCCCGTGCTCGGGGGAGCACAGGGCGGAAGCGGGAAAGGCTCGCGGGACCTCAGATCCAGCCGCTGTACCACATGTGGGACAGCCAGTCCGAGTATGGGATGACCTTGCCCGCGAGGATCGGGTAAAAATACCAGAACAGCACGAGGACGGCAAGGACGTAAACGCCAGCGAGCAGCGATCCGGATACTCTGCGCACCACCCCGGCGGTCGCCGGGCCGATGATCAGCCCGAGGCACAGCACGATGCAGATGATCAGGAACGGCTCGAACTCAAGCGCGTAGTAGAAGAACTTGGTCCGCGAGGTGAACGGCAGCCAGGTCGCCCAGCCCGCGGCCACGCACAGCAGCGCGGCGCCGGCCCGCCAGTCCCGGCGGGTCATCCACCAGCCGAGGCAGAAGGCCATGGCGGGGATGGACAGCCACCAGATGGCAGGGTTCCCGATCGCCAGGACTTCCTGCACGTACGGCCCGGTCGTGCCGGCTTTGGCCGGGTGCAGGCCGGCGGCGTCGCTGAAGCTGCTCCAGTAGAAGGCCACCGGGCGGGTGAGGAAGAACCAGTCCCACGGCTGCGACATGTACGGGTGCCGCGTGCTCAGGCCGTCCATGAACTGGAAGATCTGCAGGTGGTAGTCGAACAGCGAGTACAGCGGGGAAATGACCGGGATGTTGACCCCGACGCTCTGCGCGTAGTCGCGGTTGTACCCGGTGTTGGTGACGAGCCAGTTCATCCAGGTGAGGATGTAGGTAACCAGCGGGATCACGCCGAGGGTGAGCGGCAGCCACTTGCCGTCTCGCACCAGGGCGCCGCGCACGTAGTCGCGCAGGCCGGCCGTGCGGCGGGCGCCGATGTCCCAGGCGATGCACAGGCCGATGAACGCGAACACGTACCAGATCGCGTCCTGCTTGGTCGCGCCCGCCAGGCCGATGCACAGGCCGGCCACGACGCGCCATTTCCTGATCCCGAGGGAGGGTCCCGCGTCGTCGGCCGGCCGGAGCACCACGGCCTCGGCCAGTCGCTGGCGGGAGACGTCCCGGTCGACGACGAGGGCGCCGAAGGAGCACAGGACGAAGAACATCAGGAAGATGTCCAGGATGCCGGTCCTGCTGAGCACGAACTCGAGGCCGTCGAGCGAGAGCAGCAGGCCAGCCGTGCAGCCGAGCAGCGTGGACCGGGTGAGCCGCCGGGCCACGCGGCACATGACGAGCACCGCGAGCGAGCCGAAGAGCGCGGGGGCGACCCGCCAGCCGAGCGTGGTGAGCCCGAACAGCCACTCGCCGACCGCCATCAGCAGCTTGCCGACCTCCGGCTGGACGACGTACTCCCCGCAGGTGGTGCCGGTGCACGCCTGGAAGATGTGCGTGTGACCGGCGATGATCAGGTTGTTGACGTAGTCGGCGTTGTTCGTGGGGTTGGGGAGGATGTTCCACTCGACCCCGTGCTGCAGGATCGACCACGCGTCCTTCGCGTAGTACGTTTCGTCGAAGATGACCGCGTTCGGGACCGATAGCCTGTTGAACCGGAGCACCGCCGCGAACAGCGTCACGAGGACCGGGCCGAGCCAGCCCCACAGCCGGTCGTCGGGCATGGGCGTGATCAGCCGGGCGACCAGGGCCGCGATCCGCTCGGCGGCGCTGCCGCCGGCCGGGTCGCCGGAGCCGGAGGGCACAGAGCCGGACGGCACAGGGCCGATCAGGCCGGCGTCGATCGCGCCGGCGGCTGGCCGGCCGTAGCCGGCGACATCGCCGATGCTGGTCGCACCGGGGCCGTCTTCGGGGTCCTTGGCCGGCTGGCCGGCCTCTGTAGCGGTCATCGATCGTAATGCTATGTGGAGGGAAGCCCGCGTGGGGACCAGAAATGTGACTGATCGCGTACCTAGTGAGCCACGCCCAGGTAACGGCGGTGCGGGCGTCCTCACGCTCGCCGGGGCGCCGATCGGCCAGGCGGAGGATGCCCCCGCCCGGCTGGCCGCGGCGCTGGCCGGCGCCGACGTGATAGCCGCCGAGGACACCCGGCGCGTCCGCCAGCTCGCGACCGCGCTCGACGTGCGGCTGACCGCCCGGGTGGTGTCGTACTACGACGTGATCGAGGTGCGCCGCGCGGCGGAGCTGGTGACCGAGCTGGAGGCGGGCCGGGACGTGCTCGTGATCACCGACGCGGGCATGCCGGCGATCAGCGACCCCGGCTACCGGCTGGTCGCCGCCGCCGCGGCGGCCGGGATCAGGGTCACCGCGGTGCCCGGCCCGTCCGCGGTGACCACGGCGCTCGCTGTCTCCGGCCTGCCCACCGACCGGTTCTGCTTCGAGGGGTTCCCGCCGCGCAAGGGCGGCGAGCGCGCACGGCGGTTCGGCGAGCTCGCGGCCGACGCGCGCACGCACGTGCTGTTCGAATCGCCGCGCAGGCTCGCGGCGACCCTGGCGGAGCTGCGGGAGTCCCACGGCGAGGACCGCGCCGCGGTCGTCTGCCGGGAGCTGACCAAGACGCACGAGGAGATCGTGCGCGGTTCGCTGGGCGAGCTGGCGGACTGGGCCGCCGGGCAGGAGGCCTCAGGTGGCGTCCGCGGCGAGATTACGCTGGTCGTGGCCGGCGTCGGCCAGGCGGCCGTCCGCGCCGCCGCGCGCGCCGCGGCGCGGGAGGCCCGCCGTGCCCAGCGTCATGGCGGCGGCTAGGCAGGCGAACGGAACCGCCGTCGTGACGTAGCGGTAGTCGAACTCGGCCGTCGCGGCCGGCGCCACGATCATCGCCAGCGAGCACAGCCACGGCGCGATCGCGTCGCGGCCGGGTCCCCGCCGCCACCGGCGCACGATGCCGAACAGGCCGGCCAGCAGGATCAGCCCGTACACGGTCCCCGGCAGCCAGAAATAGCGCTGGTAGTCGCGGATGAGCGCCGCGTACGGGTCAACCACGACGGTGGACGCGTCGCCGCGCGCGTAGTAGGCCATGGGCGAGGAGTACCCGCGGTAAGGGCTGCCGGGCAGGTGCGGCGAGCCGTACCCGAACAGGTAGGCGTCGTACGTCTGCTCGTTGGGGAACGGCGAGCGGCTCCACCAGAACGACCGCACCGTGTCGTCCCAGACCGCGCGCGCGTAGTCGAGCGGCTGCGCCTCGACCGCGGCGACCGCGAACCGCTCGGCGAGCCGGTTGACCGTGGGGGAGAACTCGGGTTCCGGGTAGCGCAGCAACGGGCTGGCCGGCGTCCAGATGTAGGCCTGGGCGATCGGGCGCCGGTCCGGCGGCACCGCCGTGCACAGCGGCAGCAGGTCAGCCGGCAGCGCCATGCGGGAGCAGTCGGCGAACGTCATCACCCGCGAGTACAGGAAGACGCCGGTCGAGTCGGTCATCGCGAACTCGCCCTGCTTCGCCTGGTACCAGCCCTCGTAGCCGAGCACGGGCACGGCGAACGCGAGCAGCCCGGCCGCCAGCCCGACGGCCAGGCGCCGCCAGTCACCGAACAGCCGGATCAGCAGGTAGACGGCGAGCACCGCGATCAGCGGCAGCCCGGTGGAGCGCACGGTCGTCGACAGGCCGAGCAGCAGCCCGGCCGCCAGGCACGCGCGCCACGACGGGCGCGGCGACCACAGCACGATGGTCAGCGCGGCCATCGCGAGGAAGAGGAACAGCGTGTCCGACATGACCAGGTGCTCAAGCTGGATCTCGAACCCGTCGTAGAGCACCGGCAGCGCCGCGAGCACGGCGAGCCAGGGGGGTGCGGCGAACCGGTGCCGGGCCAGGGCGTAGATCATGACCGCGATCAGCAGCCCCATCAGGTGCTGCGACGCCGTCACCAGCAGGTAGCTGTGCGCCGGTGACAGCAGCCACAGGTAGACCGGGTACCCCGAGGGCCGCGCGGTCTCCGGCGTCAGCGTCACCGCCGAGCGCACGTAGGTGAACGAGTCGTTGAACCAGGACTGCCAGCGGTAGCCCAGTTCGGCGTCCACGCGCAGCAGCAGCGCGGGAGCGAGTGCGACGGCGAACAGGCGGTGCCGGGCGATCAGTCGCCCCGCCAGCCGCCATATGCCCGCGGGCATTACCCTCAAGCCCGTATCCTCCTACTTCTGGGGCGCGATGGTGGTTCATGTGCCCCGTGCGCCCGCCTGGCGCCCGAAACATGTCGAGTGCCACGGTAATACGGTGAATGGAGTCCGCGTGGAGTTGACCGTCGTCATGCCCTGCCTCAACGAGGCGGAAACCGTGGCAACCTGCGTGCGCAAGGCCGTCAAGTTCATCGCGGACAACGGGATCGACGGCGAGGTCGTGGTGGCCGACAACGGCTCGACCGACGGCAGCCGGCAGCTTGCCGCGGACGCGGGCGCCCGCGTGGTCCCGATCCCCGAGCGGGGGTACGGCAACGCGCTGATGGGCGGGATCATCGCGGCCCGCGGCGAGTACGTGATCATGGGCGACGCCGACGACAGCTACGACTTCACGAACCTGATGCCGTTCATCACCGAACTGCGCAAGGGCTACGACCTGGTGATGGGCAACCGGTTCAAGGGCGGCATCGCCCCGGGGGCCATGCCGCCGCTGCACAGGTACCTCGGCAACCCCGTGCTCTCGTTCATCGGCCGGCTGTTCTTCCACTCCACGAGCGGCGACTTCCACTGCGGCCTGCGCGGCTTTCGGCGAGACAGCGCCATCGCCCTGGGCCTGCAGGCCACCGGCATGGAGTTCGCCAGCGAGATGGTGGTGAAGGCCACGCTCGCGAAGCAGAAGATCACCGAGGTCCCCACCACCCTCGCCAAGGACGGCCGGAGCCGTCCGCCGCACCTGCGCAGCTGGCGCGACGGCTGGCGCCACCTGCGGTTCCTGCTGCTGTTCAGCCCGCGCTGGCTCTTCTTCATCCCGGGCCTGGTGCTGCTGCTCTTCGGCCTCGTGGTCGGCGCGGTAGTCACCGCGAGCCCTGGCCCGGTGCGCATCGGCGGGGCCTCGCTCGACGTGGACACCCTGGTGGCCTGCGGCGCGTGCGTGGACATCGGCTTCCAGGCGATCTTGTTCTGGCTGTTCACCCAGGTCTACGCCGGCTCGGAGGGGTTCCTCCCCGAACAGCCCAAGGTGCAGACCCTGCTCGGCAAGCTCTCGCTGGAGCGCGGCCTGATCCTCGGCGCGGTGGTGGGCCTCGCGGGCCTCGTCGGCCTGATCTTCACCCTGGCCTACTGGCAGAGCCACTCGTTCGGCGGCCTGAACTACGAGCACGCGCTGCGGCTGATGGTCCCGTCGGTGACCGCGCTCGTGCTGAGCTGCCAGCTGATCCTCGGCACGTTCTTCCTGTCGATCCTGGGCATCAAGCAGACCAGGCACGTTCCGGTCGGCGGCACGGCGGAACTCAAAGTAAGCGACGACCACGCGACAGCCCGTAGGCTTTAAACATGCCATCCGCAAAGCACATCCTCACGGCGCCGGCCTGGCCCTACGCCAACGGCCCGCGGCATATCGGCCACGTCTCCGGCTTCGGGCTGCCGAGCGACATGTTCAGCCGGTACCAGCGGATGGCGGGCAACAAGGTGCTGATGGTTTCCGGCACCGACGAGCACGGCACCCCGATCCAGGTGCAGGCCGACAAGGAGCGCCTGGCCGCCAGGGAACTCGCCGACCGCTACAACGGCGTCATCGGGCGCGACCTCGCCAACCTGGGCATGAGCTACGACCTGTTCACCAGGACCACGACCCGCAACCACTACGCGGTCACCCAGGAAATCTTCCTGACCCTGCTCAAGAACGGGTACATCTTCCCGAAGACCACGCTCGGCGCGATCTCGCCGTCCACCGGCCGCACGCTCCCCGACCGCTACATCGAGGGCACCTGCCCGATCTGCGGCTACCCGAGCGCGCGCGGCGACCAGTGCGACAACTGCGGCAACCAGCTCGACCCGACGGATCTCATCGACCCGAAGTCGAAGATCAACGGCGAGACGCCGCTGTTCGCGGAGCAGGAGCACTACTTCCTCGACCTGCCCGCGTTCACCGAGGTGCTCGGCGACTGGCTGAAGTCCAAGCAAGGCCACTGGCGGCCGAACGTGCTGAAGTTCTCGCTCAACCTCCTCGACGACCTCCAGCCGCGCGCGATCACCCGCGACATCGACTGGGGCGTCCCGGTGCCCCTCGACGGCTGGCGGGACCGCAGCGACAAGAAGATCTACGTCTGGTTCGACGCGGTCATCGGCTACCTGTCGGCGTCCATCGAGTGGGCGCGCCGCTCCGGCGACCCCGACGCCTGGCGCGCCTGGTGGAACGACGAGAACGCCGAGGCCTACTACTTCATGGGCAAGGACAACATCGTCTTCCACTCGGAGATCTGGCCGGCGATGCTGCTCGGCTACGCGGGTCACGGCGCCAAGGGCGGCAGCCCGGGCGCGCTCGGCCAGCTCAACCTCCCCTCCGAGGTGGTGAGCAGCGAGTTCCTGACGATGGAGGGCAAGAAGTTCTCCTCCTCCCGTCAGGTGGTCATCTACGTGAAGGACTTCCTGGACCGCTACGACGTCGACGCGCTGCGCTACTACGTCGCGGTGGCGGGCCCGGAGGCGCACGACACCGACTTCACCTGGAGCGAGTTCGTCCGCAGGAACAACGACGAGCTGGTGGCGACCTGGGGAAACCTGGTCAACCGTGCCGTCTCGTTCGCCGCGAAGAACGGCGGCGAGATCCCCGCCGCCGGGCAGCTCACCGAGGCGGACCGCGCGCTGCTCGCGACCACGTCCGGCGCGTTCGCGTCGGTCGGCGACCACCTGGCCCACTCGCGGTTCAAGTTCGCGGTCAACGACGCGATGCGGGCCGTCGGCGAGGCGAACAAGTACTTCTCCGAGCAGGCGCCGTGGAAGCTGCGGACGTCGGATCCGGAGCGGATGCGGACCGTGCTGCACGTCACGCTCCAGGCCATCGCCGACGCGAAGACGCTGCTCACCCCCTTCCTGCCGCGCTCTTCGCAGGCGGTGCACGAGATGCTCGCCAGCGCTGACGAGGTCACCGCCGCCGGCTGGTCGGGCATGCCGCGGATCGAGACCGTGGACGAGGAGGGCGCGCCCTCGTACCCGGTCATCACCGGCGACTACGACGCGACGTTCCGCTGGGAGTCCCGGCCGGTCACGCCGGGTACCCCGCTGTCCGTTCCCGCCCCGCTGTTCAAGAAGCTGGACGACTCGGTGGTCGAGGAGGAAGTCGCCCGGCTAGGCGGCAGTGAATAAAGGTAATGACTAAGCCGAACGGTGGCGTGTTCCACCTGGCAAGCTCGGATATCGCGGAAGCGGCGCTCCCGGCCCCCGGCGGCTTCGACGCGCACACCCACATGGACATCATGGGGCTGCCGGTCGACGGGGTGCTCGCCGAGGCCGCGGCGGCGGGGATCAGGCGCGTGGTCAACGTCGGCTGCGACCTCGCGTCGTCCCGCTGGGCGGTGTCGGCCGCCGCGGAGTACGCGGACGCGTACGCGGCGGTGGCGATCCACCCCAACGAGACCGGCGCGGTCTACCGCGAGCAGGAGCCGGCGCTCGCGGCGATTACCGCCCTGGCGGACGACCCGAAGGTCGTGGCGATCGGCGAGACCGGCCTTGACTACTACCGGGACTACTCGGCGCACGAGGTTCAGCAGGCGTGGTTCCGCGCGCACATCGACCTCGCCAGGCGGACCGGCAAGGCGCTGATGATCCACGACCGGGACGCGCACGACGACGTGCTGTCGATCCTGGAGGAGTACGCGCCGTGGCCGCCGTACTCGGTGATCTTCCACTGCTTCTCCGGCGATGCCGTGATGGCGCAGCGGTGCGCCGAGGCGGGCTACGTGATGAGCTTCGCCGGCAACGTGACGTTCAGGAACGCGGTGCCGCTGCAGGAGGCCGCCCGGGTCGCGCCGGCGCAGCTCATGCTGGCCGAGACCGACGCGCCCTACATGACCCCGGTCCCGCACCGGGGCAAGCCGAACTCCCCGGCGATGACGGCCTACACGATCCGCTTCCTGGCCGCGCTGAAGGGCGTCGACACCGCGGACTTCTGCGCCATCCTGCAGGAGACGGGCACCCGTGTCTTCGCCTGGTGACCAGCCCGGCCCGAAGACGGCGGGCGTGAGCGCGGGCGTTCGCCTGCTCGGCGCGGGGGACATCCGCGGCATAGCGGGCAGGCTGGGGGTGCGGCCAACCAAGAAGCTCGGCCAGAACTTCGTCATCGAGCAGGGCACCGTGCGGCAGATCGCCGCCCTCGCCGGGGTGATCCCGGGCGACGTGGTCCTCGAGGTCGGCCCGGGTCTCGGCTCGCTGACCCTGGCGCTGCTCGAGGCGGTCGTCGCGGCCGCCGGGCCGGCCGGGGCGGGTAAGCTCCGCGGGACCGCCGGCGGAGCCGGGGCGCGAGTGGCGCCCGAGGGTCCCGGGCCGGTCCCGGTGCGGCTGGTGGCCGTGGAGATCGACCCGGTGCTCGCGGCGGAACTGCCGAAGACGATCGCCGGGCGCGCGCCGGACCTCGCCGGGCGCGTCACCGTGCTGACCGCCGACGCGCTCGCCGTGGGGGAGCGGGAGATCGGCGCGCCCGCGCCGACCGTGCTCGCGGCCAACCTGCCGTACAACGTGGCGGTACCGGTGGTGCTGCACCTGCTCGCCGCGCTGCCGTCGCTGCTGCGCGGGGTGGTCATGGTGCAGGCCGAGGTCGCCGACCGGATGTGCGCCGGGCCCGGCAGCCGCGTGTACGGGATCCCGTCCGCGAAGCTGGCCTGGTACGCGGGCGTGAGGCCGGCGGGAACGGTGCCGCGCACCGTGTTCTGGCCGGTCCCCAACGTGGACTCCAAGCTGGTCGCCTTCACCCGCCGCGATCCGCCGCCGACCACGGCAAGCCGGGCGGAGGTCTTCGCGGTCATCGACGCCGCCTTCGGGCAGCGCCGCAAGACCCTGCGCGCGGCCCTGGCCGCCTGGGCAGGCTCCCCCGCCAGGGCCGAGGAAGCGCTCCGCGCCGCCGGCGTAGACCCAGGTGCCCGCGGCGAGGCCCTCTCCGTCACCGAATTCGCCAAGATCGCACAGTTCGGCAACTAAGTCTCCGTCGGGTCGTCGGTGAGCCCGTGGCGCTGTGGCACCCCGCGCTGGAGGCTCCGTGGTGCCGCGGGACACAGCGCTAGTTGCCGCGCTGGTCCTGGGCCGACCGCAGACAGTAGGCTCCGGTGTGTGACTAGTGTGACCGTACGGGTCCCAGCCAAGATCAACTTGCAGCTTGCCGTCGGTCCGCTGCGACCGGACGGCTACCACGATCTCGTCACCGTGTTCCACGCGGTATCCCTGTTCGACGAGCTGACCGTCACTCCCGCCGGCGCAGACACCGTCAGCGTCACCGGCGAGGGCGCGGACCTGGTCCCCGAGGACGGCGACAACCTGGCCCTGCGCGCCATCCGCGTGCTGCGCAAGGCGGTCGCGCAGCGCGCCGTGGCCGCCGGGCCTGCGGTAACCGCCGCGGTCGCAGGCGCGGTCGAGGCGGGCGGCGGGGTTGCCGTCATGATCGCCAAGCGGATCCCGGTGGCTGGCGGAATGGCCGGCGGCAGCGCCGACGCCGCCGCCGCGCTGGTCGCCTGCAACGAACTGTGGGGCACCGGCCTGTCACCGGACGAACTCTGCGCGCTGGCTGGCGACGTGGGCAGCGACGTGGCCTTCGCCGTCGTGGGTCACACCGCGATCGGCCGGGGCCGCGGCGAGCAGCTAGCCCCGGTGCTCGCCGCCCCGCACACCTACCACTGGGTCATCGCCCTGGCCGACGGACACCTGTCCACCCCGCGGGTCTTCCGCGAACTGGACCGCCAGCGCGAAGCCAGAAAGGGCGGCGAGCCAGGGCTGGCAAACGAGCTGATGGCCGCGCTGCGCGCGGGAGACGCAGCCAGGCTAGGGGCCGCGCTCAGCAACGACCTGCAAGAACCCGCGCTGACGCTGTTCCCCGCGCTGCGTAAGACGATGGAGGCCGGACGGGAAGCGGGCGCTCTCGGCGCCCTGATCTCGGGCTCAGGCCCAACGTGCTTCTTCCTGGCGGACAGCGCGGAGCATGCGGCGGAACTGGCGGCAGCCCTGTCAGGCGCAGGAGTATGCCGCGAGGCGACCACGGCGACAGGCCCGGTCCCCGGCGCGACTGTCGTGGCCAGCGAGAGGGCGTAACGGCTTGCGCCGAACGTGCTAGGGGCTGGGATGGCCTAGCCTGGAAGCCGCTATGGCGCATCTTCTCGGGGCCGAGTCCCTGCACCTTGAATTCCCGGCGAAAGTCGTCTTCGACTCCGTCTCCCTCGGGCTGAACGACGGGGACCGGGTCGGCATGGTCGGCAGGAACGGCGACGGCAAGACGAGCCTGCTCGCCATGCTCGCGGGCCGCCAGGCACCCGACGCCGGCCGGGTGACCGTCCGGGGCGGGGTGCGAGTTGGCGTGCTCGACCAGACCGACACCCTCGACGACGCGCTCACGGTCGAGCAGACCGTCGTCGGGGCCACGCCCGAGCACGTCTGGGCCGGCGACGCCCGGGTGCGGGACGTGATCCGCGGGCTGCTCGCCGGCATCCCCTGGGACGCGCCCGTGACCGTGCTCAGCGGCGGGCAGCGCCGCCGGGTCGCGCTCGCCGGGCTGCTGGCCGGCGAGTGGGAAGTGCTGCTGCTCGACGAGCCGACGAACCACCTGGACGTCGAGGCGATCACCTGGCTGGCCGGGCACCTCAGGCGCCGCTGGGCGCCCAACGCCGGCGGCCTGCTCGTCATCACCCACGACCGCTGGTTCCTTGACGAAGTGTGCACCGCCACCTGGGAGGTGCACGACCGCGTCGTCGAGCCGTTCGAGGGCGGGTACGCCGCCTACATCCTGCAGCGGGTGGAGCGGGACCGGATGGCGGCCTCGACCGAGGCGAAGCGGCAGAACCTCGCCCGCAAGGAACTCGCCTGGCTGCGCCGGGGCGCGCCCGCCCGTACCTCCAAGCCCAAGTTCCGCATCGACGCGGCCAGCGCCCTGATCGCCGACGTCCCGGAGATCAGGGACAAGGTGTCGCTGCAGTCGCTGGCCGTCGGCCGGCTCGGCAAGGACGTCGTCGACCTGCTGGACGTCTCGGCGGGCTATGACGGCACCGAGGTGCTGCCCAGCGTTGAAGTGCTGCACGGTGTCGAGTGGCGGATCGCGCCCGGGGAGCGGACCGGCATCCTCGGCGTCAACGGAGCGGGCAAGTCCACCCTGCTCGGGCTGATCACGGGCGCGGTGCGGCCCACCGCGGGCACGGTCAAGCGCGGTAAGACCGTGAAGATCGCGGCCCTCGACCAGCGCCTCGGCGAACTCGAAAACCACATGAGCGAGCCGGTCCGGGTCATCCTCGACCGGCTCCGCACCACGTACACGGTCGGCACCGGCGCCAGGGCGCAGGAACTGACGCCGGGCGCGCTGCTCGAACGCCTCGGCTTCTCCGCCGCGCAGTTGTCCACCCCGGTCAGGGACCTGTCCGGGGGGCAGCAGCGCCGGCTGCAACTGCTGCTGATCCTGCTCGACCAGCCGAACGTGCTCATCTTGGACGAGCCGACCAACGACATGGACACGGACATGCTCGCGGTGATCGAGGACCTGCTGGACTCCTGGCCGGGGACGCTCATCGCCGTCTCGCACGACCGCTACTTCCTCGAGCGGGTCACCGACCAGCAGTACGCGATCCTGGACGGCCGGCTCCGTCACCTGCCCGGGGGCATCGACGAGTACCTGCGGCTACGGTCGCACGCGCTGTCGGCGGACAAGGCGCCGGCCCGCCCGCCAGCGCGGACACCAGCGCCGGCCCTGGCTGCCGCGCCCGCGGCAGCCGCCGTGTCCGCCACCGGGTTCACGCCGGGGTCCGCCGCCGAGCGCGCGGCCAAGAAGGAGCTTGACCGGCTGGACCGGCAGATCGCCCGCGCCGGGGAGCGCGAGGCGAAGCTGCACGCGGAGTTGGCCGCGCACGCGACCGACTACGAGAAGCTGACCGCGCTCGGCACGCGACTCGCCGCCGTGGAAGCCGAGAAGGCCGACCTTGAGGAGCGCTGGCTGGAGGTCGCCGGCTCGCTGGAAAGTTGAAAATTCATGTTTTCGCGGGAAAACTGGGGGTTTTTGATTACTTTGTTGGGCCGCATTCCTTGATCGCGGACCTTACCGGGAGGCAGCCGGCTGCGGCCCGGTTACCTCCCGCCGGACGGGCCGCCCTCGTCGAACGGGACGAGCAGGGTACGGAGCAGCCCGGCGAGCAGGTCCCGCTGGTGCTCGTCCAGGCCGGCGAGCAGTACCCGCTCGCGCTCAAGCAGGTCGGTGAAGGCCGCGTCCACGGCCTCCTCGCCGCGCGCGGAGAGGGTGACGAGGACGCCGCGCCGGTCGCGCGGGTCGGGCTCGCGGGAGACGAAGCCGGCGGCCGCGAGCCGGTCGATGCGGTTGGTCATCGTGCCGGAGGTGACCAGGGTGGCGCGCAGCAGCGCGCCCGGGGTGAGCTGGAAGGGCGGCCCGGCCCGGCGCAGCGCGGAGAGCACGTCGAATTCCCACGACTCAAGGCCGTGCGCCGCGAACGCGCCGCGCCGCGCGATATCCAGGTGCCTGGCCAGCCGGGAGACCCGGCTCAGCACCTGCAACGGCGCGACATCGAGGTCAGGCCGCTGCGAGCGCCACGCGGCGACGAGATCGTCGACCTCATCTCTCCCGGGGGGATGCCCTCCCCGGAGTCCCTCCCCATCGCGGGGGAGTCCCTCCCCCGGAGACCCCTCGCCGGGGCTTCGCC
>DAHWEX010000251.1 GCA_027326205.1 Actinomycetota bacterium | reverse complement strand
CGGACGCGCTGCTGCCCACCCTGGGCGGCCAGACCGCGCTCAACGCCGCCGTGGCCCTGCACGCCAACGGCACCCTGAAGAAGTACAACGTCGAGCTGATCGGCGCCGACATCGACGCGATCGAGGCCTGCGAGGACCGCGAGAAGTTCAAGGAGATCGTCACCGGCCTCGGTGCCGAGGTCCCCTCCTCGACGATCTGCCACAGCATCGACGAGTGCCTCAGGGCCGTCTACGGTGGCGGCGGCGCCCAGGCTCTCGGCTTTCCCGTCGTGGTGCGCCCCTCCTTCACCCTCGGCGGCCTCGGCTCCGGCATCGCCTACAACGAGGCGGACCTGCGCCGGATCGCGGGCTCCGGCCTCGACGCCAGCCCCACCACCGAGGTGCTCCTTGAGGAGTCGATCATCGGCTGGAAGGAGTTCGAGCTTGAGCTGATGCGCGATCGCCACGACAACGTGGTGATCGTCTGCTCGATCGAGAACGTCGACCCGATGGGCGTGCACACCGGCGACTCGGTGACCGTCGCCCCCGCGCTGACCCTCACCGACCGTGAGTACCAGCACATGCGCGACACCGCGATCGCGATCATCCGCGCGGTCGGCGTCGACACCGGCGGCTGCAACATCCAGTTCGCGGTCAACCCGAAGACCGGCCGCATGGTCGTCATCGAGATGAACCCGCGGGTAAGCCGCAGCTCGGCGCTCGCGTCCAAGGCCACCGGCTTCCCGATCGCGAAGATCGCCACCAGGCTCGCCATCGGCTACACCCTCGACGAGATCCCCAACGACATCACCGGCCAGACCCCCGCCTCCTTCGAGCCGGCCCTGGACTACGTGGTGGTGAAGATCCCGCGGTTCGCGTTCGAGAAGTTCCCCGGTGCCGACCCCACGCTCACCACCCACATGAAGTCGGTCGGCGAGGCGATGGCGATCGGCCGCTCCTTCGCCGAGGCGCTGCAGAAGGCGCAGCGGAGCCTGGAGAGCCAGTCCGGGCCGCTGCGCTTCACCGAAAAGCCCGAGGCCGGCGCCGAGGAGCTGCTCGACCGCTGCCGGGCGCCGCACGACGGCCGCCTGAACACCATGCTCCAGGCGCTGCGCGCCGGCGCCACGCCCGAGGCGGTGGCCGATGCCACCGGCGTCGACCCGTGGTTCGTCGAGCAGCTCGAGTACCTCAAGGAGCTGTCCCGGACGATCGCCGCCGCCACGGAACTCGACCTGCCGCTGCTCCAGGCCGCGAAGGCGGCCGGTTTCTCCGACGCCGCCATCGCCGACCTGCGCGGCCTCACCACCGCCGAGGGCATCCGCGCGCTGCGTCACTCGCTCGGCCTGCGGCCGGTCTACCACGCGGTCGACACCTGCGCCGCCGAGTTCGCGGCCCGTACCCCGTACCTCTACTCGACCTACGACGAGGGCGACGAGGTACCCGGCGGCGACACCCCGAAGGTCATCATCCTCGGCAGCGGACCCAACCGCATCGGCCAGGGCATCGAGTTCGACTACTCCTGCGTGCACGCCTCGATCGCGCTGCGCGCGGCCGGCTACGAGACCGTCATGGTCAACTGCAACCCGGAGACCGTCTCCACCGACTACGACACCTCTTCCCGGCTGTACTTCGAGCCGCTCACCCTGGAAGACGTCCTTGAGGTGGTGCACGCCGAGCAGCGGTCGGGGCCGGTCGCCGGCGTGATCGTGCAACTCGGCGGGCAGACGCCGCTCGGCCTCGCGCGCGCGCTGGAGGCCGCCGGCGTCCCGATCGTCGGGACCTCGCCCGCCGCGATCCACGCCGCCGAGGACCGCGGCGCGTTCGCGGAAGTCCTCGCCGAGGCGGAGCTGACCGCGCCGCTCGGCAAGGTCGCGCTGTCGGCGGGCGAGGCGGCGGCCGCCGCCGCCGAGATCGGCTACCCGGTCCTCGTCCGGCCGTCCTACGTGCTGGGCGGCCGCGGCATGGAGATCGTGTACGACGAGGCCACGCTGCGCGCCTACGTCGCCCGTGCGTTCGCTAACTCCGCCG
The DNA here is from genome assembly GCA_027326205.1 of Actinomycetota bacterium. Lineage (GTDB taxonomy): Bacteria > Actinomycetota > Actinomycetes > Streptosporangiales > Streptosporangiaceae > Trebonia. Next base: position 1,143 of record DAHWEX010000251.1, on the reverse strand, counting down.
CCGCGGCCGTCCCCGACAACCCGGTGCTCATCGACCGTTTCCTCGACGACGCGATCGAGGTCGACGTGGACGGCCTGTACGACGGGGAGGAACTGTACCTGGGCGGGGTCATGGAGCACATCGAGGAGGCCGGCATCCACTCCGGCGACTCCGCGTGCGTCCTGCCGCCGATCACCCTGGGCCGGGCCGACATCGCCGCCATCCGCGAGGCGACGCTGAAGATCGCGCGCGGCGTCGGCGTGCGCGGCCTGCTCAATGTCCAGTACGCGCTCGCCGCCGGGGTGCTGTACGTCCTGGAGGCCAACCCCCGGGCGTCGCGGACGGTCCCGTTCGTCTCCAAGGCCACCGCCGTGCCACTGGCCAATGCGGCGGCGCGGGTGATGATGGGCGCGTCGATCGCGTCGCTGCGCGCCTCGGGCGTGCTGCCGCGGACCGGGGACGGCGGCGACCTGCCGCTCGATTCCCCGGTCGCGGTGAAGGAGGCGGTGCTGCCCTTCGGCCGGTTCCGCGACGCCTCGGGAGCGGGCGTGGACACCGTGCTCGGCCCGGAGATGCGCTCCACGGGCGAGGTCATGGGCATCGACGAATCCTTCGGCACGGCGTTCGCCAAGTCCCAGGAGGCCGTCTACGGCCCGATGCCGGTCAAGGGCCGGGTGTTCGTGTCCGTCGCCAACCGGGACAAGCGCGCGATGGTCTTCCCGGTGAAGCGCCTCGCCGACCTCGGCTTCGAGATCTGGGCGACGGCCGGCACGGCCGAGGTGCTGCGCAGGAACGGCGTCCGCGCCAAGGTCGTCAGGAAGCAGAGCGACGGCGCGGGCCCGGCCAACGAGCAAGGGGTCAGCGAGCCGACCGTGGTCACCCGCATCCTGGACGGCGAGGTCGACCTGATCGTGAACACGCCGTTTGGCGCGCAGTCGTCCGCCTCGGCCGCGGTCCGCCTCGACGGCTACGAGATCAGGACGGCGGCCGTCCGCCGGGGCGTGCCCTGCGTAACCACCGTGGCGGGGCTGGCCGCGGCGGTGCAGGGCATCGAGGCCACCATCCGCGGCGACATGGGCGTCCGCTCCCTGCAGGAGCACGCGGTGCTCATTCGCGGGGGAGTGATCCCCCCGGGGACCCCCCAAGTCGCGGAAGGGCTTCGCC
>DAHWEX010000237.1 GCA_027326205.1 Actinomycetota bacterium | reverse complement strand
GTGTCGCGCAGATCGGATTCGACATAGGCGGTACGCCCCTCGGGACTGCTGTGCAGCAGGGCCTGGGCGTGGAGCAGCACCAGCGGGTCGTTGTCGACGTAGACCACCCGGGCCGAAGGCAGGATCGCCTGCGCGACCTCGTGCACGTTGTCCGTGGTCGGCAGCCCGGTGCCGATGTCAAGGAACTGGCGCAGGCCCGCTTCCCCCGCCAGGTACCGGACGGCACGGCCGAGGAACGCCCGCTGCTCACGCGCGCCGGTACGCGCCGAGGGATGGCTGGCGATCGACTTCTCCGCGACCTCCCGGTCCACGGCGAAATGATGCTCCCCGCCGAGGAAGTAGTCGTAGATCCGGGCCGAGTGCGGTTTAGACGTGTCGATCTCAGACGGAACGTTCGACATGCCAGCCTTAGGTGAGTGCGGGGATGGTGGCGCAGAGCTTACTAGGCACCGGGGAGCCGGCCGCGGCCGCGCGCAACTTCCAGATTTCTGGAACGGGCGTTAGCGCCCCGCGTGGGTAGGCTGCTTCACGGCACGAAATGGTGACCGGAAACCGTTGGCGGAGGTCGGAAATGCGCCTTGGATCGTTGCTTCTAATCGCCTGGCTGGTGATCGGCGGCTTCGCGGCCGGGCAGCGCGGAGACTTCAAGCACCTCGGCAACTGCACCGGCGCGGCCACGACCGCGGTGACCGTCGCGGCCGGCCTGCTTAACTACGTGCACGTGGATCCGCACATCAGCTGCAACACGCCGCAGCCGAGCAACTAGCCGGCCAGTCGCGTCGCCGGCCAGCCGCGCGGATCACCTGCTCTTCGGCCGGTAGCGCAGCCGCTGCCGTGCCGTTTCGCAGACGCCCGCGCGCTCGTTGCGCTCCGCGACGAGCCGGGCCTCATGCAGGTCGGCCGACGTGAGCAGGCCGCTCGTGAGCAGGAATCCGGTGAGGTCCCTGGCGTGGCCGCGCTCAGACCAGACGAGGCCCTGCAGCAGCTTCTTGTAGTCGGATACCGCGCCCTCTCCGCTCAGGTTCAGCGCGACGACCACGTCGAGCATCGGCACGGTCTGCGGCGGGCTGAAGCCGAGGATGAACTCCTGGTAGTAGTACGCCATCGCCAGCCGCGCCATCGCGTTGCGCTCGAAGTAAGCGCGTACCCGCTCGACCGCGTCCTTCCTGGTCGCGCCCGCCGCCGCTCCCCGGCCGACCCCGACGGCCTGGGTGACGGTCTGCGGGCCCGGGTCCGCGGCGCCGGCCGCGGCGTCCGCCTCGGCCGGCAGGTCGAGCCTTAGCCGCAGCACCCAGGTCGCGACGTTCACCGCCCACAAGCCCTGTTCCAGCGCCACCGGGCGCGCCTCGAAGCTCTCCGGGGCGGCCGGCAGCACATGGCGGGCGGCGTGCCGGACCGCCTCGGCGCTGAGCGGCGCCCCGGTCGTGTCGGGCGCCAGGAACACCTGGTAGGTCGTGTCCCGGCTGAACAGTTCCCAGCGGTGCTGGACATGGCGAAGACCCGCACACCGCGGCGCCCGGTGCAGGGTGGGGTCCTCGTTGTCGCTGAGCCTGCTCCGGTCCAGCCAGGTGATCTCCTCAGGCGGGCAACTGACCCACTCGTCGCGTGCAGTTGACCACAGGAACAGTCGCCCTGCCATCAGCCAGTCGTACTCCCGAACGGTCCCGCGTGCCTGCCGCGGCTAACTCAGTCTCGCTCTGCCGTGACCGACAATAGCCGCAGATCGCTGCTTAGCCGATCTCTACCCGCGACTGCGGCGCGTCGGACCGCTTCCCCCAGCGGATCGAGTCCCCGTCTTTGAGCGCCTGCTTGCCCGCGACCTGGGCGCCGTTCAGGGACAGCCCGTTGACGCCTTCGTTGGCGACCCACCAGCAGCCCGAGGCGAACGTGAACGTCGCGTGTACCCGGGACACCGTCGGCACGTCGGGCAGTTCCAGTTCGACCGCCCCGCGCCCGGCCCGGGCGCCGGACATCGTGGTCTCGGATACCAGCGCGCCGGTCACCAGCCGCAGCCTGGGAACGGCCGGGCGGATCTGCTCAAGCACCGTGGCCATGCCGTCCATGACGGTCCGGTTCGGGTCGGCCGCGGGCTGCCCGCGGTCGGCGGGCTCGTCGTCGTAGTAGACAGGCTCCGCCACGGGCGGCGCGTACTCCCGGTCAGCGCGGTCGCCGTCGCGGTCGCGGTCGCTGCCGTAGCCGTAGCCGCCGTCGCCGCCGTAGCCCCGGTCGTAGCCGCCGTCATCACCCAGGAAATATCCCGCGGAGTCCGCCGCGTACGCGCGGCCGGCGTAGTCCGGCCCGTTCGGGTAGGCGCCCTGGTAGTCCGGCGCGTCGCGGTAGCCGTCGCGGTAGTCCGGCGCGTCCTGGTAGCCGTCCTGGTAAGCGCTCTGGTAAGCGCTCTGGTAGTCGTCGCGGTAGTCCGGCGCGGGACGGGACTGCGGCGGGAGGCCGCGCAGCAGGCGGAAGCGGCCCTGGGGGACCGCGTCGTTCGCGGCGATGTAGACCTCGGGCTGGTCGGACCCGGCGAACCGGGCGCTGCTGGCGGCCACCTGGTTCCGGTACGACTCGGTCACGCTGTCGCCGATGACGTCGAGTTCCATCCACTGCCGCAGCCGGGCGACATCGTCCGGGTTCATCTGCAGTTCGACGATGTCCGGCGCGACCAGCGACCCGCTCGGCGTCACGACGAGCACCTCAGACAGGTGCCGCACGGCGGCGTTCAGGACGCTCCGCCCCCTGCGCCACGGCCGGGTGCGCAGCAGTCGCAGCCACGGGTGGTCCGGCGTGATGCCCATGACCCGCAGGCCGTGCACGGCTATCACCGCGAGCACGGCGACGACCACCAGCAGCACGGTGGCGCCCAGGAACGAACCGGTCAGGCTGTCCGCGCCCAGCCACACGACCACCACGCCGCCGGCGATCCACCACCCGCGCCGCCGGTTCCGCTG
>DAHWEX010000205.1 GCA_027326205.1 Actinomycetota bacterium | reverse complement strand
CCAGCGCCTGCCCGGCGCGTCCGGCCTGGTCATCGCGATGTGCGTCGCCGCGCTCGCGGTCACCGGGCCCGGGGTCGCCCAAGGGGCTCCGCGGATGTTCCGCCCCTCCCTCCTGGCCACCGGGGCAGGCATCGGGCTGCTCTCCTCGGTCATCCCCTACTGGCTGGAACTGGAGGCGCTGCGGCGCATCCCGGCCAGCCTGTTCGGCGTGTGGATGTCCGTCCAGCCGGCGGTGGCGGCCCTCATCGGCCTCGCATTGCTGGGCCAGCGCCTGTCGGCGGCCGAGTGGGCGGGCATCTGCTGCGTGGTCGCCGCCTCGGCGGGCGCGGCCCGGACCGCCGCCCCGGGCTGACGGTGAGCCGCCGCTGAGGGCGGTGGCGAGTTCTCCGGTGCGGCCCGAGCATGCGGGCGAGCCCGATCGGACGCCGCCGGCGACCGTGACTACCCCCCGGGGCTGGCGGTCGCCAGGGCGGCGTTGCCGGCCGCGTTGAGCAGCCGCTTGTCGTAGGTCACGAACGTGATCGGCGAGCCGCCGAGTTCGGCGGCCATCACCTGGGCGGTAGCGAGGTGGATAGCGTCGAGCGACCGGAGAGCGGCGTCCGTGTAGGACGCGGCGAGCCCGCGAACCGCTGGGCCGATTTCGAAGCGCGCGATCGTCCCGAGAACGGCGGGAATCTTCGGCTGGCTGGCCGGCGCCATGCGCAGGATCGCCCGCGAGACTTCAACCTCCGCGAGCGCCGAGGTAACGCGAGGCTGCCCAACGCGCTCGGCGAGCCACAGGTCCAGGGCGTCAGATTCCGCCTCGCGATGCACAAGTTTCACGATCGCCGCGGAATCTAGATAGATCACCACCGCTCCTGCTCTCGGTCTTCCGAAAGCCAGTTGGCGACGTTGACGCCATCAAGTTCCTCTTTCGGCAGCACGTGCAGTACGGCCGGGTCGATCGTCGCCGGCGTCAGTCTCCCTTCCGCAACCAGTCTCGCCAGCACCGATTGCTCCCGCCCAACGGGCCGGATTTCGGCGATGGGCACGCCGCGGTCGGTTATCTCGATCGTCTCGCCCGCCCGCACACGGTCGAGGATCTGGCTTGTCTGCTGATTGAGCTCCCGGATGCCAACTGCCGCCATGAGGTCAGTGTAGAACATCAAGTCCTACTTTCGTCGAATGCCATGACACCGCCACTGCCGGGCCCCTTCCGCTGCCGCTCCGCGTCCCGATGAGTAACGTAGCACATGCCTGACTACATTCACACATAGTCGACTGCTGACTATCATGGACGATGCAAAATGCGCCCCTGGTCACGGCCTACTCCAGGCCGACAGCGGTCGCCCGGATCACCAGCTGCTCATTTCGGGAACGGGGCGCCGGTTCGACGGGCCAGCGCGTCGACGAGCTGGTCCTGGAAGTTCTCGTCCGAGACCGCCTGGTGCGCCGGCTGGGGCCGCTGGTGGTACCAGTAGCGGCCGGAGGTGCGGGCCCGCGGGTCTTCGCTGACGGCGAGCCAGACCTGGGTGACGTGTCCGAGTTCCAGGTCGTCGGGTGCGCCCGGGCCGCCCATCTGGGTCGGCACCCAGCCCGGGTCGACGGCGTTGCTGAGCACGCCCGGCCAGCGCCTGGCGACCGCGGCGGACAGGGTGGCGACGAACAGCTTGCTGTCGGAGTAACTGACCGAGCGGTTCCGGCGGGGTCCGGCGTCGAGGGCCGCCAGCGAGGGGCGGCCGCCGCGGTGCATGCCGCTGGACAGGTAGACCAGCCGGGCCGGCCGGGTGATCAGGCAGGTCAGCAGGTACGGGGCGAGCACGTTCACGGGCAGGATGTCCGCCCCCGTGTAGACGGCGGCGTTGTGGATCACCGTGTCCGTGACGCCGAGCGCGTTCACCTGCCCGGCCACGCTGACGGTTTCCGCCGGGTCGGACAGGTCGCCGGTCACCGCGACCGCTCCGCGGTCGGTCAGGTCGCGCACGGCCGCCAGCCGCCCGCTGTCCCGCGCGTGGAGCACGACCTCATGGCCGGCGGCAAGCAGTGCCGCGGCGGCGTCCCGGCCCAGACCGCCCGCCGCTCCGGTGACCAGTACCCGCACAGTACCCCTGCCCTTCACCCGTGATCGCTCACCTCGTGTCGCCAGTGCCGCCGGCGATTCAACGGTACGGCGCGCACGTTGACTAGAGGGGCGGAGAGCTGAAAGCGTGGCAGCGTTGAGTGAACTGTCGCGTTCCGCCGCCGCGCCCTGGGCCAGGCGCGGCCCTGTGTTCAGTGAGGCCGGCCTGGGCAGGCCGGTGGCCTGGGCCGCACCGCAGGAGCTGGAGCTGGAGCTGGGCCGGCTGCGGGCCGACCAGGCACGCAGACGGCTGGGCGGGCCGCGGGTACCGTCCAGTGTTTCATCGCCGCGGCTGGGCGAGGAGCTGTTCGCGCGGCTCCTGGCGTACGGCACGCCGCACGAGACTCATCCGGGCGACGTGCTGTTCCGGCCGGGCGACGAAGACGTCGACCTGCTCGTGGTCGAGCGGGGTTCGGTGGAGGTTGTCCGGACGGAGACGGCCGACGCGCCCTGCCGCGACGGTGGCGGCGGTGGATGCGGGCGGCTTCGTCGGTGAGCTGAACCTGCTGACCGGGCAGAATGTCTACCTGCTGTGCCGCGTGCGAGAGGGCGGCACGGTCTACCGGGTCCCGCCGGAGCGCCTGCGGCAGCTCATGGCCAACGACGTCGAACTGTCCGACGTCGTGTTCAAGGCGCTGATCGCCCGCCGGGAACTGCTGCAGCGCAGCACCGCCGCCCTGGCGGTGGAGATCGTCGGCACCGACCGGTCGGCGGCTGCGCTCGCGCTGCGGACGTACGCCGCCCGCCAGCGCCTGATCCACCAGTGGTTCGACGCCGACACCCCCGCGGACCAGGCGATGATGGAGTCATCTGGCCTGGCCGCAGAGGACCTTCCCGCCGTCGTCATGCCCGGCGTCACGATGAGGCAGGCCACTCCGGGCGGGCTGGCCGAAAAACTTGGCCTCAGCTACCGTCGCTCTTCCGTCAAGCCGGTTGACGTCACGATCGTCGGCGCGGGGCCGGCCGGCCTGGCGGCCGCGGTTTACGGCGCGTCTGAGGGACTGGACACCGTGCTGCTGGACGCCGTCGCCACCGGCGGGCTGGCCGCGGCCAGCTCCCGGATCGAGAACTACCTCGGCTTCCCGTTCGGTCTGTCCGGCGCCGACCTGACCGACCTGACCGGCCTGGCCGGGCGGGGCAGCGATGTCTCACTGGTCGTCCGCGGCCCGGACATCGCTGCCGAGATGTCGGCCTATCTCGTCGACCGGCTGCTGGTCCACCCGCGGGTGACGGTGCGGTGCCGGAGCGAGGTCACCCGGCTGGACGGCGGCGACTTCCTCGAGGAAGTGACGATCACCGACCGGACCGCGGACACCGCGCACGCGCAGCCCTGCGCGGGCCTGTTCTGCTTCATCGGCGCCGAGCCCGCCGCGAGCTGGCTGACCGGGATCGCTACCGGGGACGACGGTTTCATCCGGACCGACGTCCAGCTGACCGACAGCGACCTCGGGCCGGCCTGGGCCACGCTAGGGCGGCGGCCCCTTCCGTTCGAGACCAGCATTCCCGGCGTGTTCGCGGTCGGCGACGTTCACTCCGGCTCGATGAAGCGGGTCGCCGCGGCCACCGGCGAAGGCGCCAGCGCCATCGCGTCAGTGCACAAGGCCATCGCCGCGCTGGCCTAGCGGACCGGGACGGGCGCGTCCAGGAACGGCGTGATGAGCGAGAGCAGGCGATCCGGCCGCCGGGTCACGTCCATGTGCGTGGTCCCGGGGAGCACCGCGAGCTGCGCGTCCGGCAGCAGCCCGAACAGCTCCAGCACGTCCGGCAGCGGCGAGAAGTCGCGGTCGCCGAAGACCAGCATGGTCGGCGCCCGCAAGTTGCGCAGTTCCCCGGCGGTCCTGGCGGGGCACTTGCGCACCATGGCCCCGGTCCTGGCCACGAACTCCTCGAAGTGCGCGGGGTCGGGCGCGACCGCGACGTAGGCGTCGCGCATCGCCTCGAAGTCGGCCCGGGTCGGCAGGAGATCCGCGCCGACCGGCACGCTCTCCCGGCCCGGCGGGCGATGGGGGTCCGCCGAGGCGACGATCATCTTGCCGACCCGGGCGGGCGCGGCCAGCGCGACCTCGCAGGCGACGAGGCCACCGAGGCTGAAGCCGAAGAAGTCGGCTTCAGCGACCCCCAGGTGGTCCAGCAGCGCGAGAACGTCGCGCGCCAGGGCGTCGATCGTCATCTCGCGGTCGATGTCCCCGGTGCGCCCGTGGCCCTGCAACTCCACCGCGATCACCTGCCGGCCCGCCGCCAGCGGCGCGAGCACGGGCCCGAAGCTGAGGTCAATGGTCAGCACGCCCCCGTGGAGCAGCACGAGCGGCCGACCGGTGCCGTGGATCTCGTAGTAAAGCCGCATGCCGTTAGCCGGTAGGTACGTCATAACGAGTTGACTCCGGCCAGCCGGCGAACTCATCGCGGCAGAATTGCCAAACCCGATGAACCAGCCGTCTCGTCGAACTGAGGCCAAGCAGCGGCCGCCGCCGATGCTGGATCTCTTCCGCCGGGGAACGGCGGGGCGTTAAGCTAGCCGGGGTCCGGGGGACGCGGCCCATCAGGTAGAACTCCTCGTTGGGCGGGGTCTTGGTCAGGTGGGCCAGGCGGTTCGACATCGCGAAGAACGCGGCTATCGCGCCGACGTCCCAGATGTCGTCGTCGGTCAGCCCGTGGGCGCGCAGCGCGGCGAGCTCCTCCTCGGTGACGGTCCACGGCTCGACCGCCATCCGGACGGCGACGTCGAGGACGGCCCGCTGCCGGCCGTCGAGTTCGGCGCTCCGCCAGTCGGTGGCGACCTGGTCGGCGATCCGGGGGTTGCGGGTGCGGATGCGGGCGATGGCCCCGTGGGCCACGACGCAGTACAGGCAGTGGTTCTCCGCGCTGGTGGCCACCACGATCAGCTCCCGGTCGCCCTTGGTGAGCGCCGGGGTCTCCTTGTCCATCAGCGCGTCGTGGTAGGCGAAGAACGCCCGCCACTCGGCGGGCCGCCTGGCCAGGGTGAGGAAGATGTTGGGGACGAAGCCGGACTTGTCGGCGACTTCCTCGATGCGGGCCCTCAGGTCCGCTGGCATTTCGTCAAGCGACGGCACCTCGAACATGCCACCACCCTAGACCGGCCGGGGACCGGCCGGCCTCGGGCGAGGCGGGCGGCGTCAGGCGCCGGCGGTCGTGTGGTTGATCATCCAGCGGATGCCGTAGCGGTCGAGGGTGACGCCCCAGTAGGCGCCCCACGGCATGTCGGCCATCGGGGAACCCTCCGAGCCGCCTTCGGCCAGGGCGCCGTAGAGGCGGTCGGCCTCCTCGCGGCTGCCGGCCTCGATGCACAAGGTCGTGTTGTTCCCGACCCGGGTCTCCTGGCCAAGCGACCGGAGCATGTCCGTCGCCATCAGCACGTGCCCGCCCGCGATCGGCAGTTCCGCGTGCAGCACCATGTTCCGCTCCTGCGCCGTCAGTTCCCCCGCCCCTACGGCGGGCATGTCGGAAAAGCGGCTGAGCGCGGTGACCTCGGTGCCGAAGATCTTGGCGTAGCTGGCGAACGCCTCCTCGGCCTGGCCCTGGAAGTTGAGGTACGTGCTCACTCGTGTCATAGCTGGCCCCTTCGTCGATGGCGCCCCGGCGCCGTATCCTCGCTTGCCAGGGTAGACGTACGGGTGCGCGGGTTCTCAGCGCGTTGCCGCGCGGCGGTTGTCGCGGCGTTAGCATGGTGCGGTGCTTTCGAGAGTTATCGCCACCGTATGGCAGCCAACGTCGAAGTCGCTGCGCGGCTGGGCCCTGGCATCGCTGATCGCCAACGCGGTGATCATCTCCACCGGCGCCGCCGTGCGCCTGTCGGCCTCCGGCCTCGGCTGCCCGGACTGGCCAACCTGCACGAAGACCAGCCTGGTGGCGGCGCACTCGACGGGGGAAACGTCGCTGAACACCGCGATCGAGTTCACCAACCGGATGCTCACCTACCCGCTGGTCATCATCGCCGGGCTGACGTTCATCGCGGGCCTGCGGTACTACCAGACCAGCGGCCGGGCCCGCAAGGACCTGCTGTGGCTGTCGGCGGTGCTGCCGCTCGGGGTCGTCGCCCAGGCCGTGGTCGGCGGGATCCTCGTGCTCAGCAAGCTCAACCCGGCCCTGGTGGCGGCGCACTTCCTGCTGTCGTCGGCGATCATCCTCACCGCCGCCGTGGTGCTGCACGCGCGGGTCGCGGCGGTGGACGACGCGGAGGCGGGACTCCCGGCTCCCGGGCGGGCCCGCGCCGACCTGCGG
>DAHWEX010000204.1 GCA_027326205.1 Actinomycetota bacterium | reverse complement strand
CGAAATCCAAAGGATGATCATCGGGCGGGCGGTCACCGGGCTGGACGTGCGGTAGCGCTGACCTGCTGATATACCTATCGTGTACCCGGAAGGCGCTCCGGTCGGCTCGGGAGTGGACCGGCCCGGTCTCATGTCCGCTCCTCGACGGCACGCAGCACGGTCTCGTCAGTGCCGGGGAGTTCCGCCAGCCTGGCGAGGGTCGCCCCGGCCGCCGCGATCGCGAGTTCAGGGTGGTCCCGCAGTAGCGGAAAGAGCGCGGCCGCGCCTACCCGATGCCACCGGCGCGCCGTTTCAACGAGGACGGTGACCGCCATTGCCGCCCGGGCCAGCGGGTAACCGCCCGGTTCGGGGGCGAGGAGCGACGGCAGGGCATTCAGGGCCCACGGGTCCGGACTGGCGTTGTACCCGGAATCCCCGACGAGCGAGCGGGCGATGAAGTCCTCAGCTAGCTGATCGGGATACATCGGCTCGAGGACGCTGCCCGCGCGAGTCGGCGGGTAACACGTCACCTGGTCGCCCATGATGCTGTCGGCGGCCGCGGCGGTCATGTCCGGCACGATGCCAGCTCGTTTCAGCGTCGCCGCGCCTCGCCGACCGGATCAGCCACTTCCGGGTTCGACGATGTCCTGGCCAGCGAGGGCATAAAGGTGGTGAAGTCGCCGCCGCGGGCGCCCCGAGCGAACTGTTATGCCGAGCGCTGGGTACGGACCGTGCGGTCCGAGTGCACCGACCGGATGCTGATCTATGACGAAACCCACCTGCGGGCAGTGCTCCAAGCCTACGTCCGGCACTATGACGGGCACCGGCCGCACCAGTCCCGGCAGCGGCGGCCACCCGATCATGACGAGTCGGCCGTCATTTCGCTGGACGCGCTGGTGCAGCGCCGGAAGATCCGTGGCGGGGTGATCAACGAGTACCACCGAGCCGCGTAAGTGCTCGCCAAAACCTGCAGGTCAGAGTTGTTGCGACCTTTTGGGGCGGTGCGGGTGTCGCAGACGGGCCTGGCGTGCTGATCGCGCGCTAGCTTCTCCAGGGCCGACATTGTGTGGGGCGGGCGGTTGGACACGGCCAACCGTGGCCAACTGCGGGTTCGAATCAGCTAGCCGACTTTTTCGAGACGAAGTAGCTGCGCGGCGATGATAGTCATGGCCGCGTCGAGTCCCCGGCGGTCATCAGGGTTGCGGGTGAACAAGGGCAGCCCGTGCGCGCCATCGATCGGTGACGCACGTCGGCCTGGGAGGCTCCTAGACGTCGCCACCGGCACTGGCCGACTTATCAGCAGCTGGAGGGCAGTAGCGGACGGCGAAGGCGTCGTCGCCGCCGACGGCGCCGAACTGCCCGACGGCCCAGGTGCTGGTCGGCGAGCTGGCGGCGATGTCAGACAGATTCCCGCCCGCGCCGGGGTTGGGACTGGCGGCCTGGGTCCAGGCGGTGCCGTTCCAACGCAGGATGAGTGACTGGTAGCCGGCGCCGTTATAGGTGTAGCCAACGGCCCAGGCGTTGGCGGTCGACGTCGCCGCTATGCCGGCGAGGGTCTGGACGAGGCCACGGCCTCCTGGGCCGGGGTTTGGCGTGCGCGTCCAGTCAGTGCCGTTCCAGTGCAAGATGAGGCCCTGCTGGCCTGCGCTGTCCGATTCGTCGCCTGCCGCCCACACGTTTGCGGCGGAGGTGGCGGCCACACTGCGCAGCTCGCCGCCTGTCCCCTGGACGGGAGCTTCTTCTTGCGTCCAGGCGGTACCGTTCCAGTGCAGGATGAAGGGAGAGCCCGGCTGCTGGCCGCCGGAACCGCCGACTGCCCAGGCGCTGGTCGCGGAGACAGCGGTCACGGCGTCCAGCTTGTTGCTGCCCCCGGGGGTCGGGCTGGGGACCTGGGCCCAGCGGGTGCCGTTCCAGTGCAGGATCAGGCTTCTGCTGGCGCCGGACGCCCCCCGATTGTAGTAGCCCACAGCCCAGGCGTCCTTGGGGGAGACGGCCCGCACGCCGGTGAGGTAACTGTCCGGGCCGGGGCTGGGACTGGGCACCTGCTGCCAGGCGGTTGCGTTCCAGCGCGCGATCAGCGTCTTGCTCTCCCCGCCGCTTTGAGCCTCCCCGACCGCCCAGACGTCGGACGGGGAGACCGCGCTGACGGCGCTGAGGAAGTTACCCGATCCACCGGGGTTCGGGCTGGTGATCACCGACCAGGTGGCGCCGTCCCAGTGCTCGATCAGCGTCTGCCCGCCGTTGAGGTCGGCGGAGGTCCCCACCCCCCAGACGTTATCCGCCGCTAGCGCGACCACGCCCGTCAGGTCATTGTTCCGTGATCCTGGGCTGGCGGGCTCGGTGGCAGTCCACGTGCCGGGGGACGCCGCGCAGCTCGCGGCGGCCGATGCTTCGGCGGTCGGCTGGGCAGCTCCGCCGGGAGTGTCCGCGCTGATGCTGCCGCACCCGCTGATCAGCAGCAAGTCGGCGGCCAGAGCTACCGCCAAGCGCCGGGCGGGTCGCCGCAGCCACGTCATGAAACGCTCCTTCGACCAGTTCGCGAGTGTCTGGATCTTGATGGCGCAGCCCCGCCGCGCCTGGGGGCCCGTACGGCGTGGGCCCCGTCATTGCCCGCCGCTGACGTAGCAGGAGCCTTCCCAGGTGTTGCCGCCGACGTTCACCATGACCGCCGTGGGCGACACATAGCCGTACGCGCAGACTGCGGGCTTGGTGTTGAACGGCTCGTACCCGCCGAACGTGACCTTGTGGTCCCACGGGCCGTACGCGACGAGGCCGCTGCCCAGCATGCCCGCTTTGCGCAATGCAGCGACGACCGCGGCGGGGCGCTGGCGCTGCTGTCACGTGAGGTGCTCAAGCGCCTGCCGTACCCGCTGCGTCTCCGGCTGTGCTTCTGCGGCCAGCCGGCTCGGCAGGGGAGCCCGCACGTTGTACATCTCGTTGGACCGCTGGTTTTGCTCGACCCCGTCGGACACGCACGGCGTCGCGGTCACGGGTGCGGCGGCCTGCGGGCAGACCGGCGGGAGTGCCTTGCTCGTCTGCTGTGCACTCGCACTGGCGCCCGCCTGCACCGACCCGCACGCGGACACCGGTGCGAGCACGCCAACAGCGCAACCCGCCCATGTGCACCTCCGCATGCGTGAATCATCCCACTGCAGCCCGGGCCGGGCCAGGAAACTGCGCAGGCTCAGACATAGATGTGCGGTCCTCGGCCTTACCCCCGGGTTACCCTCGCCGACGGTCGGAAGGGGCATGGGTATCCCCATCGGCGGACGCTCTCGGAACTCCTACTAGCCAACGTTTCCGCAGGCCAAACTGATTATTTGGTATACCGATGGCTCTGCCCCTGCACGAAGATCTTCACCATCTTCGAGGGCACGTCCGAGATCCAGCGGATGATCATCGGGCGGGCGGTCACCGGGCTGGACGTCAGGTAGCCTGAGCTGCGGATATGCCTATCATGTACCCGGGAGGCGGGCCGGTCTGCTCTGGAGTTGACCGGGCCTGTCTCGTGTCCCGTTTGCCCGGAACGTGCCGGTTGTTTCCCGTCGTTTCCGGACCGCGTGCTGAATCCGTGCTGATACCTGTACCCCTGTGGTCTAGACCAATCATAAAATAGGTCTAGACCAATTGGTATAGTGCGGGCCGGGTTCCGGTCGCGCGATGCTGTCCGGCGGGGCGACCGCGATCGAGCGGAGCCTGAACTGGCCGCCCTCATAAGTTGCTATACGGCAACTAAATCATCTGGCGGCGAACGGCCGCCGGACGGCCTCCGCTGTCCGGACGGCGCGGTCCGACCGGCGGCCGTTCGACATGCTGATTCTGATCTTCATCCGACAGCTCGGAGCGCGAGGATCAGCCGCCCAGCTTGCTGATGTCGCACAGCAGCATCCGGCGGCCGCAGCTGCCGTCGCCGTCGGCCAGTTCCCTGATCACGGCGGTGCCGAAGGTGAACTCGTCGCACTCTCACTTGAGTCTGACAGACAGGGGGAGCGCAGACGCCGAACAGGCGCAGGTCGGCGCAGACAGGCGCCTGGCGGGCGAACGCGCCGATGTCGCCGGCTGACAGCGAATCCCAGCACAGGCGGTCGGCCAGGGCCAGCGCGGAGGCAACCTCGGCGGCTAGCCAGGTCACCGGGCTCGTCTCCACCCGGCAGCGCAGGTCCGCCAGCTCGCGGACGAGCGCTGGCATGGCGGCCTGCAGCCGCTCCAGCCGCGCCGACAGCTCCCCGATCAAGTCGTCCCGGATCACTGGTGCCGCCTCGCGCCGTCGGGCAGGGACCGTTGGCTCGGACGCGGTTGACGGCGGGCCCCTCCGCCGTTTCCCCACGCTAGCAGGGCCGCTGTGCGCTGTCAGCGGCCGGCTGCACTGCCAGCACGGTCTGGACGGTTACCAGGCCGCGTCCGGCGGTGAGCGCGGCGACGGCATCGAACGCCGCGGAAATCCGCTCCGGCGTGCCGGTCACCGTCGTGACAACCGGAACGTGCCGGCCGCGGTGCGGGAAGTGGTCGCCGTGCGGCGCGTGATCGGCGTGGAAGCCCCAGATGCCGTGCACGGTGGTCACGCTCCCGGCCCCGGCCAGCCCCAGCTGCCGGTCCACGGCGCGGTGAACCGGCTGGCCTTCATGCCGCGCGGCTTCGGAGGTGTACACGGTCAGCTTGAGCCGCGCGGCCATTCTCCCCGGCTCGCCGGCGGGGAGAGCCTGCGGGCGGCTGACGAGCTGCCCGTCCCGTGTGCACACCTGGATCTTCTCCACCGTCATGACCGGGTGGCGGAACAGCATGCCAAGCTCGGGCAGGACCATCCCGATCTCGTTACCGGAGCCCACGGCGATGATCATGAGTGGTGGGCCGGCGTCGTGCCGGAGGAACTGGGGGTGCTGGCGCTGGCCGCGGAGGGTGCCATCGGTGCCGGGCAGGACGGTGGCGCCGGCGATGCCGCGGCGGTAGAGCAGTTCGCAGACCGCCTCGAAGGCGGGCACCTGGTACACGCGGTCCTGGCGTCCGAAGTGGACGGTCAGCATGGTCGCCTCGCCGGGCTCCTCGCCGAGCCACACCGGGTCGATGTCGCCGGTCAGCAGCCGCGCCTGCTCGATGGTGACGGGTCCCGGGCCGGACAGCTTCACCACCTGGCCGAGCAGCGCCTCGATGTCTGGCCGGGGGCTGACAGCGACTGCTGCCGAAGAGCCCTCGGCGCCGCGCAGCACGATGCTGGCCGCGACTTCCCTGCTCGCATACAGGCCGGTGAGAGCTTCGGAGAGAGGCCTGCCGTCCGCGCGCTGCCGCTCGCGGAAGTAACTGGTCAGCCTGATGCAGTCCTCGTCCACCGCTGTGCTCCGATCCGGCCGGCGTTCGGGTCTGAGCAGAGGCCATCAGCCGCGGTCAGCGGCGGTTCGGGAGACCCGGGGGACTCCGCGCCAGGGCATCATCTGACTGACGCCAGGTTACTTCGGCGCGGTGCCGCCGACTAGTGCCCGCGCAGAGCGGGCGGGGGCCGGCTACCCAGCCGCCGTCGGCCTAGCGCCGGCCGGGCGCATGACGGGGACCGCCTCGCTGGTGACCAGCCCCAGCTCGGCGGTTAGTTCGTCGATGACGGCGAATGCCATGGCGATGCGCTCGGGGAGTCGATGACGACCGTGACGGCGGGAACGTGCCGGCCGGCCTGGAGCAGGCGGTCGCCGTGCGGGGCGTGGTCGCCGTGGAAGCCCCAGATGCCCCGCTGGGTGGTCGCGCCGCTGATCCCGGCGGCGCGCAGCCGGCGGACGATGGCGCGGTGGATCGGCTGCCCCTCGGCCAGCGCCGCCTCGGAGGTGTGCACCATGAGCTTGTGCCACATCGGCATGCCGGATTCGCCGGCAGCCGGCAGGGCGGGCGGCGGGCAGAGCAGGTCCCCGTCCCGCTTGCAGATACGGACCC
>DAHWEX010000195.1 GCA_027326205.1 Actinomycetota bacterium | reverse complement strand
GCTCGGCGGCCGGCTGGGCCGGGCCGGACGACACGAGGGAGAGCCGGCCGGTGACGGGGGCCGCCGCGGCGGCCCGGCGGCGCGGCGAGAGCAGGCCGAGCGGGCCGGACAGCTCCCTGGTGATGGTCATCGTGGCGTTCTCCGCCACGCCGAGGTAGGGCACGAAGCCCTCGGCCCGGCGGTCCTCGGGGATGTAGCCGATCCCCGCCCGCTGGGCGGCGGCCCGCTGCCCGGACGGGACCGGGCGGCCGCGCAGCCGCACCTCGCCGCCGGCCCGGCCCTCGGCGCCGGCCACCACGCGGCCGATCGTCGCCACGCCCGCGCTCAGCAGCCCGGTGACGCCGACCACCTCGCCGGCCTGCACGCGCAGCGACACGCCCGCCAGCCGGCCGCGCGACGAATCGGACGTGAGGCCGTCGACGGCGAGCAGCGCCGCGCCGGACCCCGGCTCCGTCCCCTGCGGCGTGGTGGCCGGAGCTGTGTCGTCCCCCGTCGGCGGCGCGGGTGCCCGCGTTCCGCCGACCATCGCCGCGACCAGGTCGTCCTTGCCGAGGCTGGCGGTGGTCGCGGCGAGCACCAGCTCACCGTCGCGCAGCACGGCGACGTCCTGGCAGATCTCGAACACCTCCTCCAGGTGATGGGAGATGTACAGCACGGCGACCCCGGCGGCGGTGAGCTGGCGCACCCGGTCGAACAGCCGCTGGATCGCCTGGCGTTCAAGGGCGGCGGTGGGTTCGTCGAGCAGCACGCAGCGGGCGCCGCGGGCCAGGGCCCGGGCGATCTCCACGACCTGGAGCTGCTCCACGGACAGCTCACGGCACGGCGTTTGCGGCGGGATGCCGAGACCCCACTCGGACAGCAGGTCGCGCGCCGCGCGCCGCATCGCGCGCCAGCTCACCACCGGGGGCGCGGTGCCGAGGAAGATGTTTTCCGCCACGGACAGCTGCGGGACGATCATCGAGTGCTGGAACACGGTCGCGATCCACTCGCGCCAGCGGCTGACGTCGCCGACGCGCGGCGCGGGCTGGCCGCCGAACCGCACGGTGCCCGCGTCCGGCTCGGACAGGCCGGACAGGATCGAGACGAGGGTCGACTTGCCGGCCCCGTTCCGGCCGACCAGGCCGAGACACTGTCCCGCGTGCAGGGAAAGGTCAACGCCGCGCAGCGCGCGGGTGGTGCCGAACCGCTTCTCGACACCGGTCACTTCGACGAGTGCCCCAGCTTCGGCGCTGGAAGTCATGGCGATGTCCGTTCGGGGGAAGGACTGGCCGGCGCCCTGGCGGGCGCCGGCCCCGGTACTGGCTGAGACCCTGTGCTGGCTGAGACCCTGTGCTGGCTGAGACCCGGTGCTGGCTCAGCGGGAGCGGCTGGCCAGGGTCAGGAGGAGGCGCACACGCCGCCGTGGGACTGGCCGTACGCGTTGCCCCACAGCGTCTGGTCACTGACCGCGGTAGTGGTGAACGACGCCGGCAGCCCGTCGACCGGGCTGGTCAGCGAGAGCGTGGTCGCGGCCTTCGTCACGAACGGCGCGACGATCGGGTCGGCGAGGTTGGTGTCGCCCTGGTAGGAGACGTTCTGCAGGGCCGGGGCGCCGCCGCCCGGCTGGCCGGCCGCCAGCTTCACGCCCTTGGCCGCGTCCACCGCGTAGGTCAGCGCGTACTGCGCGTACAGGTTGGCCGGCTGGGACTGCGACGCGGAGACCGAGCCGTTGCCGATGTCGCACATCTCGAACGGCACGCCGTCGTCGCTGACCAAGATCACCGGATTGGCCGAGCCCGGCCCGAGGTTCTTGCTCTTCAGCAGCGGGATGATGCCGGTGTCCGGGCTCGACCACTGCGAGTAGATGGCCTTGAGCTGCGAGCCGTAGGCGTTGACCGCGTTCTGCGCGTCGGTCACCGCGGTCGCGTCCGTCCACACCGTCGGGTCCTTGAGCACCTTCACGGCCGGGTCGTTCGCCGCCATGCAGGAGTCGAAGGCGTCGGTGCGGTCCGCGCCGTTGGACGAGGTCAGGTCGCCCTCCAGGTCGAGCACGTACCCGGACTTGACCTTCGAGGAGATGTAGGCGCAGGCGTCCTGCCCGTACAGGGTGTTGGAGGCACGGACCACCAGGTAAACCTTGCCGACGCCGACGATCGTGTCAACGGAGACGAGCTGGACGTGGTGCGCGGTGGCGTAGCTGATCGCCGGGCCGAGGCTGGTGGCCGTCTCCGGGTTCACCACGATGGCCTGCGCGCCCTCGTTGACCAGTTGCTCGATCTGCTGGTTCTGCAGGCTGGCGGAGGCGGCCGACAGCAGCGGGCCGAGCAGCTTGACGTGCATCTGCTGCGCGTCCTGCGTCTCGTAGCTGATGTAGGCGGACCAGAACGCGGTGTTGTTGTACGTGAGGTCGACGCCGATCGTGACCTGGCCGGACGCGGACGAGCTCGCGGCGGAGCCGGAACTGGCGGCGCTGCCGCCGCCCGCGCTGCTCGTGCCGCTGGAACTGCACGCGGCGGCGAGCAGCCCGGCGGCGGCCAGCACCGCGGTGCCGGCCAGGCGTCTTCTTACACTCATGGCTCTCCTTGGGATATGGGGACTTCACTGGCCTCACTTGAGATAGGGGAAGTGCCCGCCAGGCGCCGCCAGGCGGCGCCGTGGGGGAACTCGTGATCGCGCAGCGACTGCTCGCGCAGCGTCGCGGAGAAGCCCGGCGCGGTCGGCGCCAGGTAACGGCCGCCGGTGACCCGCACCGGGTCGGTGAAATGCTCGTGCAGGTGATCGACGTACTCCAGGACCCGGCCGTCCACCGTGCCGCTGACCCCGGCGAAGTCGAACATCGCCAGGTGCTGCACCATCTCGCACAGCCCGACGCCGCCCGCGTGCGGGCAGACGACGACCCCGTGCTTCGCGGCGAGCAGCAGGATCGCGACGTTCTCGTTGACGCCCGCCACCCGGCTGGCGTCGATGTTGAGCACGTCGACGGCCCCCGCCTGGATCAGCTGCTTGAAGATCACCCGGTTCGCGACGTGCTCGCCGACGGCGACCTTGGCCGGCGCGATCGCCGCCCGGATCCTGGCCAGGCCGAGGATCTCGTCCGGGCTGGTCGGCTCCTCCACCCAGTACGGGTCCCAGGGCGCGAGGGCGGCGATCGCGGCCTGCGCCTCGGCGACGCCCCAGCGCTGGTTGGCGTCGACCGCGATCCTGACCGCCGGCCCCACCGCCTCCCGGGCGATGGCCATCCGGCGCATGTCGGCGGCGGTGTCCGCGCCGACCTTCAGCTTGATCTGGGTGAACCCGTCGCGGACAGCCTGCTGGGAGAGCAGGGTCAGCTTCTCATCGGAGTAGCCGATCCAACCGGGCGTGCTGGTGTAGGCGGGGTAACCGG
>DAHWEX010000169.1 GCA_027326205.1 Actinomycetota bacterium | reverse complement strand
TGCTCCTATGGGACGGCTACCGCCCGCAGCGCGCCGTCGACTGCTTCCTGCGCTGGTCGCGGCAGCCGGAGAACGGGTCCAGGAAACGGCGCCACTACCCGAACATCGACCGGCCGGAGGTATTCGCCCGGGGGTACGTGGCGGCGAGGTCGGGTCACAGCCGAGGCGGTTCCGTCGATCTGACGCTGTACGAGCTCGCTACCGGCGACGTCGCCCCCATGGGGGCGGCCACGACCTGATGGACGCGGTCTCACATCACGGCGCGCCGGGGATCACGCCCGCCGAAGCGGACAACCGGCGCCGCCTGTGCGCCATCATGCTGCGCTGCGGCTTCGCTTCCTACCGCCGCGAATGGTGGCACTACACCCTTGAGCACGAGCCCTATCCCAGTACCTACTTCGACTTCCCCATCACCGATGACTGACCAGGATCGCGGTGACGCCGCGGCAACTGCGACGGCCGACCGGTGCGGGCACCTCAGCTGCGCGCCGTCACTCCCCTCGCCGGCGCACGCCGCCCCGACCAGTTGCCCGACAACCTCGGCGCCGCGTGCCTCGAACTCCCGGCCGACGCGATCACCCTCTCGACTCCGCGGCCCCGGCGGACCCCGGATTCCCCTCCGTCTTCACCCGCGACAACTCATCTCGTCCGGCCCGTTCCGCTACGGTAGGTGATGACCTGATCCGGCCAGGTGCAAGCCGCCCCGCAGGGCTGGCCGAACAGCAGTCGCGGTGTGTTCTCCGTCGAGAGCCACGAACGGTCGCGCACGTGATGCCGGGCACTCGGGTCATGCACGTCACGATGGCAGCGTTCCCAGCCGCGGTCAGTCCGAATGGTCTCCCAGCAGCGGAGCGCGCTGCCCTCCTGGGCGGGCGTTGCGGCGACCTTGCGCTCTGCCATCTGCGTGATCCTATCTGCGGCGGGGCCTGCGCCCGTCACCGCTTGTCGACGTCATCGGTTTGGGCGCCGGACGCGTTGCGCGCGGCGAGGCCGGGGGAGCGGCCTGTCTCCGGCAGGGACAGCGTGGCGGCTAGCCCGGTGATCAGGATGTCGAGCCCCCGCTCGAGCTCGGCGGCGCCGTCGTAGTCGGCCAGGGCGTGGGCCAGGCCGCGCAGCAGCGGGAATTCGCGCAGCGGCAGCCGGTGCATGCCCAGCCGCAGCAGGTCATCCGTCTCATCCGGGTTCTCGACGAGTTCCTGCAACTCGTTGAGCACGTGGCCGTTCAGGAAGCCGAAGAAAACCCGGTAGACGTGGAGCGCGTCAGGTCCGCTGCACCCGGCCCGGGTGAGCAGGTCAAGGAGGTCTTCCAGCGGGCGCAGGGTGCCGGGGGGGCGGAGCGCGAGCGGCGTGGCCAGCGGCCGGGTGACGAGCAGCGGCACCACGTTGGGGTGCGCCAGGGCCAGCGCGCGGTAGTCGCGGGCGACCGCACGCAGCTGGGCGGTCCAGTCGGGGTCGGCCGGATCCACGCTCAGCTGGGCGAGCACAGTTTCCACGACGCCGTCGAGCAACGCTGCCTTGCCGGGTGCGTGCCGGTAGAGGACCATCGGGTCGCGCTCCAGGGCGGCACCGAGACGGCGCATCGACAGGGCGCCGGCCCCGTCACGGTCGATGATCTCAAGTGCGGCGGCGAGTACCAACTCACGGGTGACCTTGCCGTCCCTGGCAGTCGGTGGCTGGGGCATCGCGGTGGCTACTCTCCTCGGGTCCGCTTTACCCTACACATAAGATGCAGTGTAGACCTACGATGTTGACACTGAACCTGGTTGCTGTGCGCGGGCGCGAGGGCTGGCCGACTCCAGTCATCCCACTCTCGTTCGGAATCAAGATAAGGGCTCTCACCAAACGAGGGCGGCTGCCCCGGCACTCGCGCGAAAACGCGCGTTGGCAGGACTGCGGAAAGGCACACAGATCATGGTGAACAGGCACAGCGCCGGAAATCGACGCTATCTTCCTTCAAGTCCCTTCAAGCCGCCGCCCGAGGCTCCCCCCGCCGAGCGGTACGCACTGCACGATCTGGTGACCCATGACAAGTACGGTCTCGGCCGAGTCATCCTCGTCGAGGACGATATCGCCGTCGTCGTCGACTTCACTCCGCGGCGGGTGCGGATTATGGCGCCGTTCACCAGCATGATTAAGCTCTGAAGCGTAACTTCACTTCACGATCTGATCGCACCTTTCCGGTGCACCTACCCCAGAACGGGACGAACCCGCCGGGCCGGCGCCGCTGCCAGGCAACCCGCCTGACCTGCCGCTGCCGCTGTCCGCTTCGCGGTAGCGGCAGCGCGCGCGATGGTGTTAGCTGAGAGCGGTTGTCGTCAATTTTCGTTCTCGTGGCACAGCGTTTGCGAATTCTGACAGCGAGCGCCTGTATTCGAGATTCCTGGAAAAAGGGACAGGCGGTCGCGCAGTCCCGGATGCACGTTCGTGGATCCTGATAACAGTTCCGGGAGAAAACCGCTGTGGCTCAGGGAACAGTGAAATGGTTTAACGCGGATAAGGGTTACGGTTTTATCGCGCCCGACGATGCTACGCCGGATGTGTTTGTGCATCACTCGGCGATCGAAACGAACGGCTACCGCAGCCTGCAAGACAACCAGCGCGTCGAGTACACCGCGGTCCGCGGCGAAAAGGGACCGCAGGCGGAGCGCGTCCGGCCGCTCTAAATCCCGGAGGCTAAGGCCTGCCGTGCCCGCGCCGCGGCGCTGCGGGCCCGCCGTCAGGTGCCGCCGTCGCGGGCGGGGTGGCGGGGTCCCCCGTCACCCCGCGGCCGCGACGGGGAGGCGCCATCCCCCCGCTGCGAAGCTAGCAACAGTTTTCCGGAAAAAAAAGTATGGTATTTTCCGCGCATGCCGACCTGGGGCTTTCTGACCAACCACGCTCTGGTGCTGCTGTGCATCGCCCGCGACCCGGGTGTGCGGCTGCGTGATATCGCCGCGTCCGTCGGCATCACCGAGCGCAGTGCGTTCGGTATCGTCAGCGATCTCGCCGCCGCCGGGTACATCGTCAAGGAGAAGGGCGGCCGCCGGAACCGCTACCGCGTGGAGACGCAGCGTCCGGTGCCGGAGTCGGCCGACAGGAATATCGCCATCGGCGACCTGCTCGCGCTCCTGGGGGGCCAGGATGCCGGGCTCGCCGGCGCAGGCCCCGAACCCGGCTGAGGCGTGCCGGACGGTCAGCGCCGGGCCGGTGCCGGCACCGCGCCGCTCACCGTCGCGGGCCTGCTCACCTCGCCGCCGACGGCGGCGAGGTGAGCCAGTGCCTGCGCATAGGACGCGAGCAGGCCGGTCTCCGTGTACGGCACGTCATGCTCGGCGCAGAACGCGGCCACCAGCGGCTGCGCCCGTCGCAGGTTCGGCCGGGGCATCGACGGAAAGAGATGATGCTCGATCTGGTAGTTCAGGCCGCCGAGGGCGAAGTCGGTGAGCCAGCCGCCGCGGACATTGCGTGCCGTCAGAACCTGGCGTCGCAGGAAGTCGGTCTTGTCGGACGCCGCGAGGATCGGCATGCCCTTGTGGTTGGGCGCGAAGGAGCAGCCGAGGTAGAAGCCGAGCAGGCCCTGCTGCACGACGATGAACGTCACCGCCTTGGCCGGCGGAAGCACCAGGAACACCGCGCCGAGATAGGCGGCGAAGTGCGCGCCGAGCAGCGTCGCCTCCCAGGCCCGGTGCCGGCAGCCTCGTCCGGTCACCATGCGGATGCTCGACGCGTGCAGGCTGACCGCCTCGAGGAACAGCATCGGGATGACCAGGTAGGCCTGGTAGCGGAAGACCAGCCGCTGAATGCCCCGCGCGGTCCTGGCACTGGCGGCGGAGAATGCCAGCGCGCCCATCATGATGTCCGGATCGGCGCCCTCGGTGTTCGGGTGGGCATGATGCCGGTTGTGCTTGCCGGTCCACCAGCCGTAGCTGATCCCGGCGCCGAGATTGCCGCACGCGAGGCCGAGGATGGCGTTAGCCCGCCGGGAGCGGAAGACCTGGCTGTGCCCGGCATCGTGGCCGAGGAAGCCGAACTGGGCGAAAACCACTGCCAGGAATGCCGCGTCAGCCAACTGCCACCACGAATTGCCGATGGCCGCGAACGCCGCCCAGCCGAGCGCGAGGGCCGCCGTGGTCAGCGCGACCTTCCACGCGTAATTCCCGGTCCGGCGGTCGAGCAGGCCCGCCTGCCTCACCTGCCTGGACAGGGCGGCGTAGTCGCTGCCGCGCGGGCTGGCAGGCTGGGGCATCATGATGGCTCCTCGGTGTCGGGCGGCGGTAGCTGATCGGGAGCCGCCAGGGACCGGGACGGCGCCATGGATGGCGCGGCACCGAAGTCACACGAGTCCGGAGTCCGGCTGCCCGCAGCAGTTGCGAGGTCGCGTTCCGGGGCGCTGGTGCCCATCTCCAGCCAGTGTAGTCAGCTGCCGGGATCATACGGGATCATAGGTGGAAACATTCTGGAAAATATTTGCTAGTTTTATTCTGCCAGTATATGCTCATGGCGAAGCCGTCCACCTGATCGAAGGCTCTTTGACCCATTCCGTGACCATCGCCCCCGGCGGCACCGTCATCGTCGCCATCAAGGGCGACCTTGACCTCGCGTCGGCGCCCCTCGCCCGCGAACGGCTGCTGGATCTCCTGCGTCCGGGTGCCTGCTGGCTCGTCGTTGACATGTCCGCGGTTCGGTACGCAGACGCGAGCGGCCTCGCGGTCCTGGTGAGCACGCAGCGGCGCGCGGTACTGCTCGACGGGGGGCTGCGCCTGGCGGCGCTGCGGCCCCAGGTGGCAGCGGTCCTGGCTGTCACCGGGCTCGGCCGCCTCCTTGCGGCCTACCCAACGGTGCGGGCCGCGGTGGCCGGCAAGCACGGCCCGGCGGTCACGGCGGTGTCCGCGCTGACCGCTCGGGCACAGGCCGAACCCGGTGCCGACAGCCGCGAGCTGCACGCGGCCGTTGCCGCCCTGCTCGCCAGCGCCGACGCCTGGCGCGACGCGGATCCGCGCCGCCGGTTCTCCCCGGCTCTGCGGGCACTGGCACAGGCCGACGCGGGTAACAGCCACGCGGCCCTGATCCAGGCCGTCCGGTCCCTGCTGACCGTTCTCGGCCGGGAGCCGCTCACCTACTCGCCCGTCGTCGCCGCGACCGCCAGCCGTCTTCGCCGGCTTTTTCCCGCCGAATGGCGCCCGGCCATCGGCTAGCCAGGCCCCTGGCTACGCGGCACCCTACTTAACCCGGAGGTTTCGCTCCTTGTCTGCTCTGTCCACTGAACGCCTGTCGGCTCCGCGCGGAAGGCGGAGTCAAGCCAGGCTCGCGGCTGCTCCGTACGTCGGCTCGGCCCCCCTCCCGCAGGCTGCCTCCTTCGCCGGGGCGGGCGTGCCGGCGCCGCTCGTGGCCGCGCTCGCGGCGGCGGGGATCACCGCGCCGTTCCCCATCCAGGCGGACACGCTGCCCGATGCCCTGGCCGGAAGGGACGTCCTCGGCCGGGGGAAGACCGGGTCGGGTAAGACGCTCGGCTTCGCCATCCCGCTGGCCGCGCGGCTGGCCGACGGTTACACCAGCGCCTGCCGCCCGCGCGGCCTGGTCCTCGTGCCGACTAGGGAACTGGCCAGCCAGGTCCATGCCGTGCTGGCACCGCTGGCCGAAGCGGTGGGGCTGAGCGTGGCGACGATCTACGGCGGGGTGCCGCAGAAACCACAGGTGGCCAAGCTACGTGACCGCGCCGATATCGTCGTCGCGTGCCCTGGCAGGCTGGCCGACCTCATCGAGCAGGGCCACTGCCACCTGGGCGACGTGGAGACAAGCGTGCTCGACGAGGCGGATCACATGGCCGACCTCGGTTTCCTGCCCGTCGTGCGGCGGCTCCTTGACATGACCCCGCCCGGCGGCCAGCGGATGCTGTTCTCGGCGACGCTCGACGCCGCCGTGGACGTCCTGGCGCGGCGCTTCATGAACCAGCCCGTCCACCACGACCTCGGCTCGGTGGAGGCACCGCCTGCCATGGTCCACCACCTGCTGACCATCGCGGCGAGCGACCGGGTCGGGGTGGTCGCCGCCCTCGCGGGCGGCACTGGCCGTTCCCTGGTCTTCACCCGGACCAAGCACGCCGCCAGCCGCCTCGCCCGCCAGTTGACCGCCAACGGCATCCCGGCGGCCGAACTGCACGGCGACCTGTCGCAGGGTGCCAGAGAACGAAATCTCGCCTCCTTCGCGGACGGCGCGGTCCGGGTCATCGTCGCGACGGACGTCGCGGCCCGCGGTATCCACGTCGACGGTATCGACCTCGTCATTCACGCTGACCCGCCGACTGAGCACAAGGCGTACCTGCACCGCTCGGGGCGGACCGCCCGGGCCGGCGCGGCCGGGACGGTGGTCACCCTCCAGGCTCAGCCTCAGGCGGCCGATGTGCGCGCCCTGATGCGGAAGGCGGGCGTCATTCCGCTGACCGCCGCCGTCACCGCCGCGGCACCGCTGCTGCGGTCGATCGCCGGCGAGCCGGCTCCCCCCGTCACGCTGCCCCCGGTCCGCCCGCCCGCCATCGCGGCCGCTCCGGCGACCGGCCGCGGCGCGGCGGCGATGTCGGCAGGCTTCCGCGGACGGCGCGGTCGCTGATCGCGCCGTCCGCGTCACCGGAACCGAAGGTCCGCGCCGCGGCGCCGGCATCGCCGCGGCGAGGGGCGTCGGCCCGGCCGAGCGAGAAGGAGGCGAGCAGGCCGAGGGCGAGAAACAGGGCCGCGCAGCCCGCGGTCAGCCGGGTCGCCTGCGAGAACGACTCCTTGGCCGCGGACGCGGCCGACGCCGTGCGCGGATCGGCGGCAAGCTGGCGGATGACCGCTCCGGCGCTCTGCTTCACGGCGGCGACGATGCCCGCCCGCTCGCCCGCGGGCACGCCGGAGAGGCTAGCCAGCCTGCCGGACAGCTGGGTGCCGAGCGTGGTGAACAGGACCGTGCCGAGGATCGCGATGCCGAACGCTGACCCGACCTGCCGGCTCGTGCTCTGCGTGCCCGCGCCCTGGCCGCTGTCGGCTACCGGGACATCGACGAGCACCACCCCCGTAAGCTGCGCCGTGGCGAGCCCCACGCCGACGCCGTAGACGAACAGCACCGGGCTTGTCGCCCACCACGCGGTGCCGGGGCCAACGACCAGGCCGACTCCGGCGACGCCGGCCAGCTCAAGCGCGATGCCAAGGCGCACGACCCAGACCGGGCCTTTCCGGTCGGCCAGTTGGGCGCCGAAGCCGCTCGCCGCGAAGCTGCCGACCGCCAGCGGCAGCAGCGCCAGGCCCGTCTCGAACGCGCTGTAACCGCGGACGTTTTCGAACCACAGCGGCAGGGCGAACAGCAGGCCGAACTCGCCAAGGCTGACGATCGCCGCCGCGATGTTGCCGTTGCGGAACGACGGGATGGCGAACAGCCGCAGGTTAAGCAGCACGGCACGGCCCGCGGCGTTGCGGCGCATCTCGACCAGGACGAAGGCCAGCAGGCAGGCGAGGCCGGCCAGGAAAGCCACCGGGACGGGCGACACCTGCCAGCTCCAGGTGCGCCCGGCGATGCTCACCTGGCCGGCCCGGTCCCACCAGCCGTAGGTGCGGCCCTCGATGAGCCCGAAGATGATGCCGCCGAAGCCGAGAACGGAAAGCGCGGACCCCGCCGCGTCGGCGCCGCGGGCGGTGCCCGCTTGCCGGGACTCGGGCACCAGCAGCATCGTCCCGACGACCACGGCGAACCCGAGCGGGACGTTGATGCCGAACGCCCACCGCCACGAATAAGAGGTCGTCAGCCATCCGCCGAGCAGCGGGCCGAGTGCGGCGGTGCCCCCGATCGTTGACCCCCACACGGCGAAGGCGATGCCCCGGTCCCGGCCGCGGAAGCCCGCGTTGACCAGCGACAGCGAGGCCGGCAGCATGGCCGCGCCGGCGATGCCCTGGATCGCGCGGGCGCCGATCAGTTCGGGCCCGGTCCTGGCGAGCGCGGCCAGGACGCTGGCCGCGGCGAAGGCGCACGCCCCGGCGACGAAAAGGCGGCGCCTGCCGTACTGGTCGCCCAGCCGGCCCCACAGCAGCAGCAGGGAGGCGAACACCAGCGTGTAGACCTCCTGAACCCACTGGGCGTCACTAGAGGTGATGCCCAGGTCCTTGATGATCTGCGGCACCGACACGTTGACAATCGTCGCGTCCACGATGATGAGCGCGACGCCCAGGGAGATGAAGAACAGGCCGCCCCAGCGGTTCCTGGAGGCCCGTCCTGCCTCGTGCCTGGATTCCGGGCGGCCCGCCATATCCCCTCCACCATCGCTAAGCATGCTGAGTAATTAGTCAGCCTACTGAGTGTTCTGTGGTCCGGCAAACCCGGAAGTATCCTGCAACGTGATGAGCGGGTCGGGTAGGGAGTCCGCGGCGAGCGGAGGCGTTCCGGGTGACGCGGGGGACTGGTCACTGGGGCGGCTGCTTTCCATGGCGGCGCGCCTAGTCGAGCAGGACTGGAACAGCTGGCTCGCCGGGCGCGACCTGACCCACGCCGGCCTGGTCGCCCTGCACGCCCTGCGGGACGGGCCGCGCACCCAGCGCGAGCTCGCCGCGGCGTCCATGGTGGAGGAACAGACCATGAGCCGGGTGCTGGACCGGCTCCAGCGCGCAGGCCACGTCACCAGGCAGCGAGATGCCGCCGACCGGCGCCGCCTGGTCGTGCGGGCAACCCCGGCCGGCCTCGACGCGTACCGGCAGGCGATCGACGCGGATGTCGCGAACACGATCGTCACGAACCAGTTGGACGACCCGGAGGCGTTCCGGCGCATGCTCATCCGGCTCATCGCCGGCCTGCTCGCGAACCGCGGCGACCAGGTACCCGGCGGCCTGACCGCGCCGCCGCGGCCGCCGGCCGGCTGACCCGGGCGGCCACGGTCAGGTTCCCGGCCGCACATTCCCGCCGCCGCCGCCGCGAGCGCCGCCAGGCCGGCCCGCCAGGCGGCGAACCCGGCGCCGAGCAGCCACGCGACCGGGTTACCGAAGTTGAGCGCCCAGCCGACGCCGAAGCTCGCTCACCCGCGAGTAATCGGCGCGCACGCCCGCGTCAGGCGTGCACGCGGCGGGAGAGCCGGTCGGCGGCCGCGGTGTACTCCCGCGCCAGCCGGGCGACCACGTCCGCGACCGGTTCGACGGAACGGACCGTCTGCAGCCCCTGCCCGGCCGCCCACAGGTCCTTCCAGCGCGCGGCGACGTCGGCGGTCGAGTCGTAGACGCGCTCGGCCGGCCTGGCCAGCCGGTCCGGGTCGAGGCCGTTCGCGATCAGGCTGGGGCGCAGCCAGGACGCGGGCGTCCCGGTGATTCCGTCGGAGATGACCAGGTCGTCGGGTCCGTGGTCGACGACCATCTGCTTGTACCCGGGCGACGCCATGCTCTCCTCGGTGGCGAGGAAGCGGGTGCCCATGTAGACGAGGTCGGCGCCCGCCGCGACCGCCCCGGCGACGCCCGCGCCGTCGGTGATCCCGCCGCCGATGGTCACGATCCCGCCGAAGAAGTCGCGCACCGCGGCGATGAAGGCGAAGGGGGACATGAACCCCGTGTGGCCGCCGGCGCCAGCCGAGATGCACGCGAGCCCGTCGGCGCCCGCCGCGACGGCCTTCTTCGCCAGCTTGACGTTCACCACGTCCGCGATGACCGTGCCGCCGTAGGCCTTGACGGTCTCGATGGCCGCAACGGGGGAGCCGAGGGCGGTGATGACCACGGCGGGCCGGTACTCGGCCACGAGCCGCAGATCCTCCGCCAGCCGCGCGTTGGTGCGGTGCGTAACCAGGTTGACGGCCCACGGTGCCGCATCGGATCCGGCGAGCAGGTCGCTGATCTTGCCCATCCAGGCGTCGAGTTCGTCAACGGTGCGGCAGTTCGGGGCGGGGAATGACCCGACGATTCCGGACTTGCAGGCGGCCACCACGAGGTCGGGGCCCGAGATGAGGAACATCGGCGCCGCCACGACGGGAAGCCGCAGCCCGGGAAAGGTGGTCATCGCGTCGTGCCTCTCGTCGGGAACCGTGACGACGGCATTCTAAGGGTTTCTTGGTACATCTGACAGAGCTACTAGCCCCGGGGCGCCTCATGGGCGAACCGGCGGCGGAGCCCGGGGCGTTCGCGTAGGGTGGGGGCACAACCTAGCTGGCGACTTGGCGCCCGCCGCGCGAGTCACCCGGAAACCCGGCCTGTGCCGCCCGCTCGCCCGAGCGCTCCGGGCGGCCGGTTCCACGCGCCTCGCAGCGGAGCTGAACCGCCTCGTTACCGGGAGGGCCTGGTCTCCCCTCGTTGACGGTCGCTACCGCTTGGCCCCACGATTGTGACGACCGGCAGCGCCATCGGCCGCGACTATGCGCAACGCCGGCAGCGGACGTTGTACTCTCGGCGCGACATGGTGATGAACGTGGCGGTGACGCGTTTCTGGGGCAGATGGGACTGGGGAATTCGCCGTGTCGAACGAGAGCATGTCGTACTAGAGCACAAGGCTGCCTGACTGGGTAGCACGGAGCGTGCGCGATGACCGCCGTACAGCAGCGACCAGACCAGGTCGGAGATGACGGGGAGCAGGGTGCCCCGGTCATCCCGGAGCGGTGCGCCAGCGCGTCGCTCTGGGGTGAGTTGCGCCGCCAGGTGCCGCTGCGGCGCCTGGCTCCCTGGCTCTTCAGCCGCGCCCCGGTGACGGTGTGCTATCTGGCCGCGGTCTGGGTGGTCGGGCTGGCCGGCGGCACCATCGCCCACGGGCCGTCCCGCTGGCTGTCTGGCCATGCCGGCGTCGGCCTGTCGTCTCTCGGGCACGGTTACTGGTGGACGCCGCTCAGCGCGGGACTGTGGGCGTCCGGGCTAGAGGACTACCTGGTCGTGACCGCGCTGGGCCTGCTGATCCTCGCCCCGGCCGAGCACCGGATGGGGGTCACCCGCACGTTCACGACGCTGCTGGCCAGCCAGGTTGCCGGGCTGCTGCTGGCCGCCGCGCTGATCAAGCTGGCGGTCCTGGCCCGCGAGTCGGTGCTCAGCACCCTGGCGGGCGATACGGTCATCGGCGCGCTGCCTGGCCTGCTGGGTGTCGGCTGCGCGCTGACCTGCACGCTTGTGCCGATGTGGCGCCGTCGGCTGCGGTTGCTGCTGGCCGCCGCCATCACGGTCAGCGTGGTGTACATCGGGCACCTGGAGCAGGTCGCGCTGGCCCTCGGCGCGGCCGTGGGCCTGTTCGCCACGGCGCTGACGCGCGACCCCGCCTGGCCATGGGCGGGACCGCGCGGGCCCAGGCACCAGGTGCGGCTGCTGGTCGGCGCGTTCGTCGCGGTGCCGGCGCTCGGCGGGATCCTGGCCGCACTGGCCGGCAGCGCGCACGGACCGATGACCCTGTCTTCCCTCCTGTTCGCCATCCAGGGATCCGGTCCGCGCGACCGAGCGGGCCTGGCCGTGCAGGCCGGCCCGGCGCTGCTCCTGCTGCTGTGCGCCTACGGGCTGTACCGCGGGCGGCGCCTGGCCTGGTGGCTCGCTGTGGTCATCAACCTGACCGTCCTGGTGATCAGCGTCTGGGTCGCCGCTGCCGTCGAGTCGAGTGCCAGCGTGCGCCTCGCGAGCCCCGGCACCTGGACCCGGACGCTGCCGGCCAGGGAGGCGACCGTCCTGTCGGTGGTGACGCTGGGGGTGCTGCTGGTCACCTACCGCCGCTTCGACCAGACCGCGGACAGCGGTGCGGTCAGGAAGCTGACGGCCACCCTGACCGCCGCGCTGGCCGCCAGCCTGTGCGCGTTCCTGCTGCTCGGCTACCTGCTGCGGGACAGCTCCGGCCGGCGTGCGGAGTTCGGCGGGTCAGCGCGGGACGTGACGATGCGGTTCCTGGCCAGCATGCTGTTCAGCGACCGCTCCCTCCCGGCGGGCCTGGTCGGGCGGCTGCTCTACGGATGGGTCTTCCTGCTGCTGTGGGTCGTGGTTCTCGGCGCGCTGACCACGTTCTTCGTGCACACCCGCACCTACCGCGGGCCGGACGCGGCGGGCCGGGCCCGCGCCATCCTCGCCCGCGGCGGCTCGACGCTTTCCTACATGTCGACCTGGCCGGGGAACGACTACTGGTTCAGCGCGGACGGCCGGGCGGCCCTCGCGTATCGTGCCGTCGCCGGGGTCGCGATCACGGTGGGCGAGCCGTTCGGTGAGCCGGCCGCCCTCGACTCCGCGATCGCGGAGTTCGCCGTCTTCTGCCAGCACCGCGGGCTGCAGCCGTGTCTGTACAGCGTCACGGCGCGGGCCCGCGACGCGGCGCTGCGGCTCGGCTGGGGGTCGGTGCAGATCGCCGAGGACGCCTTGATCCCGCTGGGAAGCCTGCAATTCGGGGGCAAGAAGTGGCAGGTCGTGCGGGCCGCCCTGAACAAGGCGGCCAGGGAGGGCATCACCGCCGAGTGGTGGACCTATCCGGAGATGCCGCCCGAACTGCGCGACCAGGTCCACGAGATCTCCCGGAAGTGGATGGCGGACAAGGGCCTGCCCGAGATGAACTTCATGCTGGGCGGCCTTGACGAACTCTACGACCCCAACGTCCGCTGCCTGCTCGCCGTGGGGAGGGACCGCAGGCTGCACGCCGTGACGAGCTGGCTGCCGGTCTACGACGGCGGCCGCACGGTCGGCTGGACGATTGACCTGATGCGGCGGAACGCCGAGGGCACGGTCCGCGGCGTGATGGAGTTCCTGATCGCCACGGCGGCGCTGGCCTTCCAGGAGGAAGGGGCGCGCTTTGTCAGCCTTTCCGGCGCGCCGCTTGCCGGGCTGGACCGCGGCGGCCGCGATGAGCAGCCGCGCGCGCTGGCGCGCGTGCTCTCGGTGATCTCCACCGCGATGGAGCCGGCGTACGGGTTCCAGTCGCTGCGCCAGTTCAAGGACAAGTTCCAGCCGGCCTACCAGCCGCTGTACCTGACCTATCCCGATCCGGCCGCGCTCGGCCCGATCGCGATCGCGATCGGGCGGGTCTACCTGCCCCACCTGATGTCAGGACAGGGACTGCGCACCCTCGTCCGGATCCGCCGACCGCGCACCCGGCGCCAGCGGCGGCGAGCCAGCCTGGTGGGCGCCGGCCGGGGGAGCGCTAGCCGGCGCCCGTAGCGCCGCCCGTGCCCGTCCGGATCGGCGCCAGCCTGCCGAGGGCCACGGTGGCGCAGCAGAGCAGGAGCGCGAGCACGACGAGCGCGGGGCCGGGCACGCCGCCACCCGCCCGCACGGCGTCCGGAGGGATCTGTGTCTCAAGGAAACCGTGGTCTTTCCGGGAGCCATGTGACGACCGGGAACCGTGACTGTGGCACTGCTCAGCAAAAGATCTTGGAAATTTGCTGCACTACGGAACTTCCGCGCGCTATACGAGCACCAAAGTTCCGCGAAACCAAAAGTTTCCGTGATCATGCCACCCGTGGCAGCTTCAGCTTCCCGGTTCGTCCGATATGCCCGAGCGGTCCAGCCGCCGCTATCGACCCCGCCATTGTGTGCCCGGTGCCCGCAGGTGGTCTGCCGCTTCGCTTAACTGCGGGTGCCGCGAAAGCCACATACCGGACGTGAGCATGGGCCGCTCGTGCGCACAGTGAGATGATCATGGGCCGCCGATGTGCGACGACCCGCGCCAAGGGGGCAGCCGTCGGTGCTGATTTGCCTGGGCTTTATCTGGTTGACTGCTGGCCATGACCCTGGAGAGTGAAGCGGACGCGGCGCTGCCCCCGGCTTGGTTCACCGAGGCGCTCGCGGCGCCGGTGACCGAGGGGACGGCCTCGCTGGACGGCGTGCCGATCGCCTACCGGACGTGGGGCGGCCACGCGGAGCGGGGCATCGTCCTCGTGCACGGCGGCGGGGCCCATTCCCGCTGGTGGGATCACATCGCCCCGCTGCTGTCGGCCGAACGCCGTGTCATCGCGATCGACCTGTCGGGGCACGGGGACAGCGGCCGCAGGGAAAGCTACAGCTTCGACGCGTGGGCGCGCGAGGTGCTCGCCGTCACGGCGGACGCCGGGCTCGCCACCCCGCCGGTCGTGATCGGGCACAGCATGGGCGGCATCGTCACGCTGCGGCTCGCGGCGACGTCCGGGTCGCGGATCGAGGGCGCGGTGATCGTCGACTCGCCGCTGCGCGACCCGGCGCCGGAGGAACGGGCGGCCCAGCGCCAGCGGGTCTTCCGGCAGTTGCGCCGCTACCCGACCAGGGAAGCGATCCTCGCGCGCTTCCGGCCGGTCCCCGACCAGCCGGTGCTCCGCTACGTCGCCGATCACGTCGCCGCCATGTCGATCCGCCAGGTAGACGGCGGGTGGACCTGGAAATGGGACCCGGGCGTCTTCAACAGCAGGGGGACGCCGGCCGAGCCGCTGACGAAGCTGGACTGCCGGGCGGCCCTGTTCCGAGCCGAGCACGGCATCCTGTCCGCGGAGATGAGCGACCGCATCTACGACCGGCTCGGCCGGGTGGCCCCGGTCATCGAGATCCCGGTGGCCGGCCACCACATCATGCTCGACCAGCCGATCGCCCTGGTCGCCGCGCTCCGCACGCTGCTTTCCGACTGGGACCACTCCCGCCCCGAGCCCAGGCCCTGACCGCGAACCCGGTGCTGGTACCTCGTTGTCACCGGCGGCCACGAGGGAACTGGCCGCCGGGGCCGGTGACTGATTCCTTGGGGAAGAGACGGTCCAGCCGGTCTTGCTGTACGGAGTAGATGGAGGGACCGGGCAGTTCTGTCGCGCGGTCGAGGCGCCTCGCCGAGGTTGTCCTGCTCGATCGCGGCCTCGCCCGCTCCGATGCCGCCGCCGGCGCCGTGCGCGCCCAGGCCGGTCAGCCCGAGCACGACCGGGATCGCCGCTATCCCGAGGTCCGTCAGCCGGTTCCGCACCGGACCACGGTAGGTCACCCGGCCGGCCGCCGGCATCGTCCGCGGTGCGTATTTAGCCGCGCGCCTCGAAGTAGTGGCCCTCGTCGAGGTCGGCGATCAGGCCCGGGTGCTCGGGCTTCCAGTCCAGCAGCCGCCGGGTGCTCTCGTTGGGCATCGTCAGGCCCATCCCGATGAACCGGAACGCGCCGAAGTGCGCCCCGATCTCGTCGTCGGGGATGCCGCGGGCCGCGATGCCCAGGTGGCGGGCGATGGCCTCGGCGATCTCGCGGACCGGGATACCCTCCTCGGTCGCGGCGTACAGCTGCGCCCCGGCCGGGGCCTGCTCCAGCGCGAGCCGGTACAGCCGGGCGACGTCCAGGGTGTGCGCGGCGGGCCAGGTGTTGGCGCCGTCGCCGGCGTAGCCGGACACGCCGGTTTTCCTGGCGATGCCGATCAGCATCGGGATGAAGCCGTGCCGGTCGCGGTCGCTGTGCACGACCGGGGGGATCGCGACGAGCATGGACCGGACGCCGCGCCCGGTGAGGCCGGCGATCTCGGCGGCGAGGCCGTGCCGGGGGTTCGCCGCGGCGACCGCGTTGACCGTCGTGTCGCCGGAGGCCGCCAGGCCGACCCCGATGAGGGCCTTGCCGGTGCCCGCCAGGGCGTCGGCGAACGCCCCGATCACGGCCCGGTCGGTGGCGACCGCGCCGGGGAAGTCCCCGGCCATCATGGTGGCGTGGTCGAAGGCGAGGTGGACGACCGCGTCGGCCGCGGCCGCGGCGGCCCGCAGGCCGTCGAGGTCGGCCAGGTCGCCGCGGACCACCGCGGCCCCGAGGGCGCTGACGGCCCGGGCCGAGGCGTCGGAGCGGGCGAGGCCGGCGACCTCGTGCCCGGCCTGCCGGAGTTCGGGGATGACGGCGGAGGCGATGTGGCCGCTGGCCCCGGTGACGAAGACGCGCATGGGAAGTTCTCCTTGCCAGTGATGTGACTTGGTACCGTCACTATAGCAAGGTGACGGTACCAAGTCACATCACTTAGAATGGAGGCATGGCCCGATGGGAACCGAACGCACGTGAGCGGCTGGTGCGCGCCGCTGTGGACCTGTTCAGCGAGCAGGGCTACGACGCCACCACCGTCACGGAGATCGCGGAACGGGCCGGGCTGACCAAGACCACGTTCTTCCGGCACTTCCCCGACAAGCGGGAGGTGCTCTTCGCCGGGCAGGAGGCAATCGGGCGGCTGCTCGCCGACGGCGCCGCCGGGGCGCCGCGGGACGCGACCCCGGTCGAGGCGGTCGGCGCGGCGCTCGACGCGGCCGCCGCCATGTTCACCCCCGCGCAGCGCGAGTTCGGCCCGCTGCTCCGCGAGGTCATCGCGGCCAACAGCGAACTGCGCGAGCGCGCGGCCCTCAAGAGCGAGTCCTTCCTGGAGGCCATGACCGAGGCGCTGCGTGAGCGGGGCGTACCGGATACGGCCGCGGCCGTCGCCGCCGGCCTCGGCGCCCTCGCCTTCGGGCGCGCGTTCGCGCGCTGGACCGAGCCGGACTGCGCGCGGTCGTTCCCCGACCTCGCCCGCGCGGAACTCCGCGACCTGCACGCGGCCGCCGCCGCCCTGACCTGACGCGAAGCACCGGCCCGTTCGGGATGACCGGTAGTGCTTTAACCGCGGCCGCGGCCATGACGGCGGATGTGGCAGGCTGGGCGGGTGAAGGTCGTCTTCGACAGCGAACTGTGGCTCTGGGACGCCCGGCGGGCCGATACGTGGGTGTTCGTCAGCCTGCCGGCCGGGGCGTCGCAGGAGATCCGGGACCTGGCCGGCGGGCTGCGCCGGGGATTCGGCTCGCTGCGGGTCCGGGCGACGATCGGCGCCAGCACGTGGCGGACGTCGATTTTCCCGGGCAGCCAGACCGCCTACGTGCTGCCGGTGAAACGCCCGGTCCGCGCGGCCGAGGGCCTGGACGTCGGCGACGTCGCGACGGTGACGGTCGAACTGATCGACTTCACGTCCTAGCGGCCCTTCCAGACCGGGGGGCGCTTCTCGGCGAAGGCGCGGGCGCCCTCGCGGGCGTCCTCGGAGGTGAACACGGGCTGGACCATGGGCTGCTGGCGTGACCAGGCGGCGGCCATGTCCCAGTCGTGCTGCTCGGAGATGACCCGCTTGGTCGTTGCCACGGCAAGCGGGCCGTTGGCGGCGATCCGCGCGGCGAGCGCCCGGGCCCCGGCGAGCGCGCCGCCGGGCTCGGTGAGGGCGTTGACCAGGCCCAGGCGGTGCGCGTCCACGGCTGGCAGCGGGTCGCCGGTGAGCGCCAGTTCCATCGCGATGCCGGCCGGGATGCGGCGCGGCAGCCTGATCAGCCCGCCCGCGCCCGCGACCAGGCCGCGCTTGACCTCCGGGATGCCGAACTTGGCGTCGCTGGCCGCGACGATCAGGTCGCAGGCGAGCGCGATCTCGCAGCCGCCCGCCAGGGCCCAGCCCTCCACGGCGGCGATCAGCGGCTTGCGCGTCTGGGCCTGGGTGATGCCGCCGAAGCCCCGGCCTTCGATGGTGACGTCCTCCCCGGCGAGGAACGCCTTCAGGTCCATCCCGGAGCTGAACGTCCCGCCCGCTCCGGTGACGATGCCCACGGTCAGGTCGTCCCGCCGGTCGAGCTCGTCGAGCGCCGCCGACACGCCGGCCGACACCGCGTGGTTGACCGCGTTGCGCGCCTGCGGCCGGTTGATCGTGATGACCGCGACCCGGTCGGCGTACTCGACTAGCACCTCGTCAGCCACGTGGCCTCCTCGCCTGTTTCTCCGCTAACGCTGTTCAGCGTTATCACGGGATTCTCCGGCAGATCAACCGCCGCCGGGTCGCCGGGGTACCCGGTCCTGGCTCGTCGGGCCGGGGCCGGAGAAGGCCGGCGCGCAGTGGAAGCTCGCCGCGCTGTCGATGCTGCCGGCGCCGTTGTACACCGCGCCGTCGGGGTAGGGGCACAGCGGCCTGCTCTCGGCCGCCGTTCCGGCGGAGCCGGCCGTGGTGGCGAGCAGGGTCGCGGGCGCCGTCCCGTGCTCCACCCAGTTGGCGAGCGCGCTGAACTGGCCGGCGGCGACCGGGCCGTAGCTGTCGCCGCCGCAGTGCCCGTTGCCGGGGGCCAGGAACAGCCGCGCGAACGTCCGGGTGGCGGCCAGGCCGCCGCCGGCGCCGATCACGTTGTCGTAGTACCGCTCCACGCCGCGGGGGTAGATCAGCTGGTCGGCGAGGCCGGTCCAGATGAGGATCTTGCCGCCGGCCTCACGGAACGCGGTCAGGTCCGGGTTGCTGGTGTCCATCACGGCGAACTCGGTCGTGGACTGCGCGAAGAACTGGTCGAGTTGCCTGACCGTGACCGTCTGCCAGTTGAAGTCCGGGTTCCTGGTCAGCCAGTACCGCAGCCAGTCGACGGCGAGCGGGAACGGCGACGGCGTGGTCACGCCGCTGGCGGTGGCGGTGTTGACCAGGCCGGCGAAGTCGGTGCCCGGTTCCAGGCCGTACCACAGCGACCTGCCGTCCGGGAACCCGCTGGTCTCGCCGCGCAGGACGAGTTGCACCACCCGCGCGTCGGCCCGCGTGATCGTGCCGCACGGGGTGAACCGGCCGACCAGCGAGTACGGGTTGAAGGCGCAGCCGGCCGGGTTCATGATCTCGCCGTAGTTGACGCCGTGGTACGTCTGGCAGGCCTGAACCGCGGCCAGCTGGAACGCGGTGAACTTGCACTGCGGCAGGTAGTCGCGCAGCCGCTCCATCGCGAACTCGCCCCAGAGTTGGGCGATCAAGAGCTCGTCCCAGCTGACCGCGGGCGAGCCGGACAGGATGCCGTTGTAGTCGCCGGGGTAACGCTGGGCCTCCATGAGGCCCTCCCGGCCGCCGGTCGAGCAGCCGTTGAAGTACGAGTAGGCCGGGGCGGAGCCGTAGTAGGCGGTCATCACCGCCTTGGCGTCCACCGTCATCTGGTGGATGCCGCGGTAGGCGAAGTCGTCGATCAGCGGCCAGTTCAGGCTGCCGTTGGGGTTCAGCGCGAAGCTGCCGTCGTCCTGGGCCGGCGTGTGCCCGCAGTCCGTCGAGGCGGTGGTGTACCCGGCCTCCAGGGCCGGCGCCATCGCGCCGTAGCTGATGCCGCAGGAGTACCCGCCGCCGCCGACCGCCTGCAGCCTGCCGTTCCCGCCGGCGAGCGGAAGCCATATCTCGACGTGGATCCGGTCGCTGGCCGGCGGGTTGGCCTCCGTCAGCGTGACGTCGCAGAACGGCGGCAGCCCGGTGACCGGGGTGCCGCCGCCAGGCTGGCCGGCCGGGATCGTGAACGAACCGGTGCTGTTGGCGGCCGCGCTGGTCACGGTCGTGTCGGCCAGGTTCAGGGCGCTGGCGAGCCCGGCGCAGGAGGCCGGCCCGGCGCCCGGTCCGGCGCCTGGCCCGGAGAAGGCGGCGGTCGCGTCCCCGGTAAACGCCACGGCCACGACCAGCGCGGCCGCGAGTGCGAGAACACCCCGCCGGCGTCCGCGCGGGCGCGCCCGCCATCTGCCCATGACGGCTCCCCGGTAACGTCCGCGTTTCGGCCGCGCGGCAGCGCCTGCGCGGTTTGCCCTTCGCCACCGCGCCCGAGGCGCTGCGCGGCAGGGCGCGCACGGCTTCCGCCGCGGTGACCCGGTCCGCCATGCGGCCTCCTCCGGCCGTCGTCGGCGCGGCAGCCTTACCCGGAACGGCTGCTCCGGACAACGCCGCGGCTGACAAGATCATCGTCCCCGGGGCGCCTCATGCCAAGCGGCGTTCAGGTCGAGGGCGCACGCGCGGCGGAACCCCACCGCCGCCTCTCGCCGCCGGACCGCTGCTAGTAAGGTGCGGTGGGACAAGACGCTGGCGAGTTTGAATACGTTTTCATGTACGAATAAGATCAAGTACGAATAAGATAACGATTAAGTGTGCGGTGATTTCGATCCACCGGCCCGGTTGGTAATGGACCCGCCCGGGTGCCCGGCGATGCCGACCGTCACCTGAGTGCACCGGAGGGAACGGTCATGCCATCGCGCGACGAGCTTCGGCTGCTGGCCATGGTCGCCCGGCTCTATTACACCGATGGCCTTCGGCAGCCGGAGATCGCCTCGCGGCTCGACCTGTCCCAGGCACGCGTCTCGCGCCTGCTCAAGCGGGCCGAGGCCGAAGGCATCGTCCGGATCACGGTCACCGCTCCGCCGGGGATTTTTCCCGAACTGGAAGAGGAACTGCAGGCGAGGTACGGGCTCAGGGTGGCCTTCGTCGTCGATGCGCCCGGTAGCCCGGACAACGAAGAGCGCCTGCTCCAAGAGCTAGGCGCGGCCGCCGCCTACTACCTGGAGGCCGTGCTCAGGTCCGGCGACGTCATGGGAATCTCCTCCTGGAGCTCCTCCCTGCTCGCCACGGCCGACGCGATGCGCCCGCTGCCCAAGCTGCTGGGCGTGCGCGTCGTGCAGGTCCTCGGCGGCGTGGGCAACCCCTCCGCGCGGCTGCACGCCAACCGGCTTACCCATCACTTCGCCGAGTTGGTGAACGGCGAAGCCGTCACGCTGCCGAGCCCGGGAATAGCAGGCTCCCCGGAGAGCGCCCAAGTCCTGCGCGAGGACCC
>DAHWEX010000164.1 GCA_027326205.1 Actinomycetota bacterium | reverse complement strand
GGCGAAGGCGCTGCCGCAGCCGCAGCCGCAGCCGCAGCCGCAGCCGCAGCCGCAGCCGCAGCCGCAGCCGCAGCCGTCCATGATCGCGGAATTTCCGTGTACCACGGAAATTCCGCGCGCTATACGAGCACCAAAATTCCGCGGTACCAAAAGTTTCCGTGATCATGAAAGCCGCGACTGATTGATTTATGGCGATACGAGAGAAAGGCCGGATGCTGCGAGCGTGACCCGGTTCACTCGCCAGGGCGTCGCCAGGCACCCGGCCGTGCCGGAAGAGACAGGTCTTGTCAGCCGGCGCAAGCAGGGCCGGGAGGTGCTCTACCAGGTTGCGGCCGACCGTCTCGACCAGGCGACCCGGGCCATGGCCGAACTCGCCGCGCAGTGGGGACCGCGGGCTCGCCGCCATTCAAGCGCGTGGCCGAGGCGGCACATGCCGCGAGCAAGGAAGCCAGGGCAAACGAGGCAAACGGGGAAGGCGAGACCCGGCGGCTCCCGTGAAAGAGAGGTCGGCCGAGTGCGGCGGGCCGTGCCCGCGAACGCGCCTGGTCGGCAGGTGAAAGACGGGCCGTCCGGGTGCCATGATGGTGCCGATGAGCCTGGATGAGATTGACGCGCGGATCGTGACCGCGCTGATCAAGGACGCGCGTGCCAGCTACGCGGTGATCGGCAGCGAAGTCGGCCTCTCCGCGCCCGCGGTGAAGCGGCGGGTGGACCGGTTGCGCGCGTCCGGGGCCATCACCGGGTTCTCCGCCCGGGTCGACCCGGTCGCGCTCGGCTGGACCACCGAGGCCTACGTGGAACTGTTCTGCGGCGGGAAGACGACGCCGGAGGAGATCGCCGCGGCCGTCCGCCGTCACCCGGAGGTAACCGATGCCTGTACGGTGACGGGTGAGGCGGACGCGCTCGTCCACATCCGGGCGGCGGACATCCGGCACTTCGAGCAGGTGGTGGAGCGGATCGCCGCCGAGCCGTTCGTGCAGCGAACACGTAGCGTGATCGTGCTATCGAGACTGGTCGAACGCGCCGATTCGATTGCTCCGCATCCCCGCGCATGACGGGGTATGGTCAGGCGCATGCCAGAAACACGGCGCATGCCAGAAGCACACGGTGACGTTGGCGAAGAGACCGCACGGTTCCAGGCGTTTCAGGACCGCGGCGACGACCTGCCGCCCGCGTGGCAGATGAAGGCCAACGGCTCCGCGATCGTCCTGCTCGTGATCATCGTGATCGTGGTCGCGATCTTTGCCTTGGTGTTCGGCAAGATCCTCATCGGCTAACCCGCCCGTCGGCCGCACGACAGGCCAGCGCGGGTCGATCGCCCTGATGCACGGAGGCCGGCCGGGAACTAACCCGGTGCGGGAGCGGGCTGGTCACCCGGGTCGGGCGGCTGGTAGCGGTACCCCATCCCCGGCTCGGTGATCAGCCAGCGCGGCCGCGCGGGATCCGGCTCCAGCTTGCGCCGCAGCTGCGCCATGTAGAGCCGCAGGTTGCCGCCCGCGTTGCCGTAGCCCGGGCCCCACACGTCGTGCAGCAGCTGACGGTGGCTGAGCAGCTTGCCGGGATTGCGCAACAGCACCTCGAGCAGGTGCCATTCGGTCGGCGTCAGCCGGACGTCGCCGTCGGCCTGCGGGTCTGCCGCTATTTCCCCCGAACGGGCCGTGGTTTCTCCCTCGCCCCACGCGGTCTCGCCCGCCGGGCCGGCGACCGCGGGCTGCGGTGCGGGCTGCCGGATGACGCGCTTGGCGGCCATGTCGATGAGCAGGTCGCCCAGCCGTACCTGCGGCAGCGCCTCGGCGCCCGGAGCGCGCCGGACCGCGGCGCGCATGCGGGCCAGCAGTTCGTTCATGCCGAAGGGCTTGGTGACGTAGTCGTCGGCCCCGGCGTCGAGCGCCTCGACCTTGTCGGCGGAGTCGGCCCGCCCCGACAGCACGATGATCGCCGCGGTGCTCCAGCCGCGCAGCCCGCCGATCACGTCCACCCCGTCCATGTCCGGCAGCCCGAGGTCGAGGATGACCAGGTCCGGCGGGTGCGCGGCGGCCACCGCGAGCGCCTCGGCGCCGCTCGCGGCGACGTTCACGTCATACTGCCGCGCCCGCAGGTTGATCCGCAGCGCGCGCAGGATCTGCGGTTCGTCATCGATGACCAGCACTCGCGTCACTGTTCCTCCCTGCTTCTCCCGGGGGAATGATCCCCCCGGGGACCCCCCAAATCACGGGGGAGTCCCTCCCCCGTAGCCCTCTCGCCGGGCGGTGCCCGGGGCGGCGCCTGTGGCGCCGGGTTCGTGTCTGGTGGTTGTGGTTTCTGGTCCGCTTTTTTCCCGGGGGGGTGATTCCTCCGGGGACCTCCTAAATCATGGGGGATTCTCTCCCCCGTAGCCCTCTCGCCGGGCGGCGCCCGGGGCGGCGCCTGCGGCGCCGGGTTC
>DAHWEX010000147.1 GCA_027326205.1 Actinomycetota bacterium | reverse complement strand
GGGTCCTGGATGTGCATGTACTCGATGCCGAGCGTGCGGCAGTAGGAGTCGCGCAGCACGCCGAGGATCTCGCGCAGCCGCATGATCGGCTTGCCGCCGAACCCGCCGGTCGCGAACTCGCGCTCCAGGTCCCACAGCGTGAGTCCGTGCTTGATGATGTCCAGGTCCGCGTGCCTGCGCTGGACGGTCTCGATCGGGTTGGTGTCGGCCATCAGGTGACCGCGGACCCGGTAGGCGTGGATCAGTTCCTGCACCCGGGCCGAGCGCGTGACGTCGTCCTCGTGCCCGTACGGGAAGTCCTTGACCCAGCGCACCGGCTCGTAGGGGATGCGGAGGCTCTCGAAGATCTGGTCGTAGAACCCGTCCTCGCCGAGCAGCAGCCGGTGGACGATGCGCAGGAAGTCGCCCGACTGCGCGCCCTGGATGATGCGGTGGTCGTACGTGGAGGTCAGCGTCACCGTCTTGCTGATGGCGAGCCTGGCCATGGTCTCCTCGCTCGCGCCCTGGTAGGCGGCGGGGTAATCCATGGCGCCGACGCCGATGATCGCGCCCTGGCCGGGCATGAGGCGCGGCACCGAGTGCTCGGTG
Organism: Actinomycetota bacterium; assembly: GCA_027326205.1. Taxonomy (GTDB): domain Bacteria; phylum Actinomycetota; class Actinomycetes; order Streptosporangiales; family Streptosporangiaceae; genus Trebonia. The sequence continues at coordinate 20,928 of DAHWEX010000147.1, read as the reverse complement.
CCGATCGTGCCCGGGTTGGTCAGGGAGATCGTGGTGCCCTGGAAGTCGGCGACGGTCAGCTTGCCGTTGCGCGCCTTGCGGACCACGTCCTCGTAGGCCGTCCAGAACTGGCGGAAGTCCATCTCCTCGGCGCCCTTGATGTTGGGCACCAGGAGCTGCCGGCTGCCGTCCTTGGCCTGCAGGTCGATGGCGAGGCCGAGGTTCACGTGGTGCGGCAGGGCGAGGACCGGCTTGCCGTCATCTTCCGCGTAAGCGGCGTTCATCTCCGGGAGCGCCTTGACCGCCTGGACCAGCGCGTAGCCGATCAGGTGGGTGAAGGAGATCTTCCCGCCCCGGCCGCGCTGCAGGTTGTTGTTGATCACGATCCGGTTGTCGATGAGCAGCTTGGCCGGCACGGCGCGCACGCTCGTGGCCGTCGGCACGCTGAGGCTCGCCGCCATGTTCTGCGCGGTGCGGGCGGCCGCGCCGCGGATCTTGTTCACGTCGGCGTCGGCGGGCGGCGGCACGGCGGACGGCTGGCTCGCGGGCGGCGCCTTGGCGGCGGGCTCCTTGAGAGCTGCCTGGGCCGACGGCTCCCCGGCCAGGACGGGCTGCGGTCCCGTGCCGTTGACGCTCCGGACCGGCCGGTAGTCGGCGAAGAACGACCACCAGGCCTTGTCCACCGAGCCGGGGTCGGTCAGGTACCGCTGGTACAGCTCGTCGACCAGCCACTCATTGGGGCCGAAGTCGGCGTTGGCCGGCGTGGCGCCTGGCTCGGCTGATTCATCGGGCTGAGCCGGTGACGAAGGGTGTGCTGAGGGCGCGCTGAGGTCCGAAGCAGCGAGCGGCGACTCAGAAGACACGGCGGACATCGCCTTCTTCCGAAAGAATAGATGTGATTACTGACTCCCGACTTCTTAGGCTACCGCCCGGCCGCGAGAAGAGGGGGCTGGATGCTGTCCCCGTGGCCACAGGGGTCCATGTGGGATGAGTCACCCACGCCGGACAGCCAGGACCCCCGAATACTCTGCGGATACTCTGCCTTCCTGCCCGGATCCGGGAGGTCCGCCGCCGCCGCGGGCTGGGTCAAGTCGCGTTTCCCAGCCGTTCCCGTCCCAGGGCGCTACCCTCGGGATGAATGGACAGAGGCGAGCTTCCCGGCTACGAGTTCGAGGTGCCGCGCGGACCGCGCCACGGAGGTGGCCCGCGGCCCGGCTACGGCTATGAGCCCGGCTACGGGTATGACTCGCTTCGCCCGCTGCAGAACCCGCCGCCGCCCGAGCCAGAGGTCAAGTCTCCGGTGCGCGTCGCGAGCAGCGGCGTGCTCGACATCATGCGCAAGCGCAACTGGGTCATGGGCCTGGCGGTGCCGATCCTGGCCGCCATCATCGTCGGCATCGCGGTAGTCGTGGCCGCCGGCGGCGGAGGCACCGGCGGGCAGGCGCCCTCGGCACTGGCCGCGGGCTTCCCGCCCGCGCGCGCGGCCGGAACGGTCTTCACCGGGGCCGCGCGGATCCCGGCGCGGGTGACCCTCGCCGCGATCGGCGCGTCGGGCGGGGCCGAGGTGACGGCGGGCGGCGTGAACGGCGGCCCGGCGCTGTGGCTGTCCGTGGACGGCGGCACCGACTGGGCCCGCGCGGTGCTGGCCGGGCCGGTGACCGTGACCGGGCCCGGCACCGGGCAGTTCACCGGGGTCGCCCGCGGCCCGGCCGGCTGGCTGGCGGTCGGCACCACGTTCGCCGCGGGCGGGAAGCCGCTCGTGGCCTCCTCGGCGAACGCGAGCACCTGGACGGTTGAAACCGGCGTCGCCGCCCTCGGCAGCGGGACCGCGACGGCGGTGGCGGCGGGAACGGCCGGGTACGTGATCGTCGGCCGTCAGGTGGCGGGCGGCACCAGCACGGCCGCCGCCTGGTACGCGCCTGGCCTGACCGGATGGAGCCAGGCAGCGGTGGCCGCGGCCGGTCGTGACACCCAGGTGATGAACGCGGTGACCGTGACCGGCAGCGGCTTCGTCGCCGTCGGCGGGACGGGAACGAGCCCGGCCGCCTGGCTGTCGGCCACCGGCAAGACCTGGCGGCAGGTCCAGCCCCCGATGCCGGCCGGCGCGGCGCGGGCGGGACTCGACTACGTGGCGGCCAACGGGAGCGCGGTGGTGGCGGCGGGCACCGCGTTCACCGCGGCCGGCGTGAGCAGCCCGTTCACCGAGGACTCCGCCGACGGGGGCGCCACCTGGACCCAGGCGGCGCTTCCGGTGCCGGGCGCGGGAACGGGCACGGGCGCCGCGGTCACCGCGCTGACCGCGGCCGGCGGCGGGTTCACCGCGGTGGGCACCTACGTCACGCAGGCCGGCCCCGAGGTCGTGATCTGGACGCTGCCGCCCAGCGACAAGGTCACCGACGGCGCCGGCTGGGCGGCGGTCACTCCCCAGGGCACCGGACTGGCCAGCACGACGTCGGAAAACGCGATCACGGCGGTCACCGTCGACGGCGCCACCCTGACCGGCGTCGGGTTCAGCACGGGGCTGACCCCGGCGGGCCAGCAGGAGCCGACGCTGTGGCAGTCCCCGATACGCTATTAATTTCCCGGGGGAATGATCCCCCCGGAAGACCCCCCAAATCATGGGGGAGGCCCTCCCCCATTGCCCCCTCGCCGGGCACGCCCGGGACGGCGCCCGCGGCGCCGGGTACGTATCCAGTGGTGACCGCTGGCAGTCCACTAGATTGGGGTGCCATGAGTCTTATTGTCTTTGTTACTGGTGCCAGCAGTGGGTTCGGGGCGGCCGTGGCGCGGCGGTTTGCCGCCGACGGGGCGCGGGTTGTCGCCGCCGCCCGCCGCGTGGACCGGGTGCGCGACCTCGCGGCCGAACTGGGAGCCCGGGTGCTGCCACTGGCGCTCGACGTCCGGGACCGGGCGGCCGTGGCCGAGGCCGTCGCCGGGCTGCCCGAGGAGTTCAGCGCCGTCGACGTCCTCGTGAACAACGCGGGCCTCGCGCTCGGCCTGGGCCCGGCCCAGGACGCCGACCTGGACGACTGGGACCAGATGATCGACACGAACTGCAAGGGCCTGGTCTACTGCACCCGGGCGATCCTGCCCGGCATGGTGGAGCGGGGGCGCGGTCACGTGATCAACCTCGGCTCGGTGGCCGGCGCCTACCCCTACCCGGGCGGGAACGTGTACGGCGGGACGAAGGCGTTCGTCCACCAGTTCAGCCTGAACCTGCGCAGCGACGTGCACGGCACCGGGGTCCGGGTGACCTGCGTCGAGCCGGGCATGGCCGACACGGAGTTCTCCCTGGTCCGGTTCAGCGGCGACCAGGCCAAGGCGGACAACGTGTACTCGGGCATGCGGCCGATGACCGCCGCCGACATCGCCGAGTCGATTCACTGGGCGGCGACGATGCCGCAGCACGTCAACGTGAACACGATCGAACTGATGGCCACCGCGCAGAGCTTCGCCCCGTTCCAGGTCGCCCGCGAAGGCTAGTCGCCGAAGATGTCCGTGCGGCGGTTGGCGAGCGAGGGCAGCGTCTGGCGGACGGTGTCCACGAGCGACATGTCCGCGTCGACTACCGTCACGCCCGGCGCCGGACCGAGGTCGGCCCGCACCACGCCCAGCGGGTCGATCAGCATCGACCGCCCTACCCCGGTCGGGGCGCGCACCGGCTTTTCGCTGTCGTCCGGTACCTGCCCGGCGGCGGCGATCCACACGGTGTTCTCGATCGCCCGCGCGCGCAGCAGCGTGACCCAGTGCTCCTCCTTGAACAGCCCCGCCTGCCAGGCGGCGCTCACCGTGACCAGCGAGGCGCCGCCGACCGCCAGGGCGCGGGTCAGCTCGGGGAACCGGATGTCGTAGCAGATCTGCACCCCGACGGGCACGCCCGCCACGGGTGCCACCACCATGGCGGACCCCGGCGCCACGAGGTCGGACTCGCGCTGCGCGAAGGCGTCGAACAGGTGCAGCTTCCGGTAGGAGGCGACGGGCGCGCCGTCGCCGTCGATCACCACGGCGGTGTTGTAGACCCGCCCGTCGGGGGCGGGCTCGAAGACGCCGGCGACCAGGGCGACGCCCGTCTCCTTGGCCGCCGCGGCCAGGCCGGCGCAGAACGGCCCGTCCAGCGGCTCGGCCGCCGCCCGCAGGTCGCTGCCGAAGCGCGCCAGCATCGCCTCCGGAAACACCGCGAAGTCCGCGCGGCCGGCGGCGGCCTCATGGAGCGCCTCCCGCACCCGTCGCAGGTTGACATCGGGGGCTGAGCTGACCGGAAGCTGGCACAGGGCGATACGCATGCAGCCACGATAACCGCGCGCGCCGCGATGGTCCCAGCGCGAAGGAAGGCATGATCTCATAGAACCGTGAACCGACCGCTGCTCAACCGCCGCCTCGATGGCCTCGGCAACACCATCTTCGGGGTGATGTCGGCCCGCGCCGTCGCTACCAATTCGATCAACCTCGGCCAGGGCTTCCCCGACGTCGACGGCCCGCCGCTGGTCGCCAAGGCCGCCGCGGACGCGGTCCTCGCCGGCCAGGGCAACCAGTACCCGCCCGCCACCGGCGTCCCGGAGCTGCGGCAGGCGGTGGCCGGGCACCAGCGGCGCTGCTACGGCCTGGACTACGACCCCGACGCGGAGGTGCTGATCACCGCGGGCGCGACGGAGGCGATCGCCGCCGCCGTCCTCGCGCTGGTCGAGCCGGGCGACGAGGTGATCGCGTTCGAGCCGTACTACGACTCCTACGTCGCGAACATCGCGATGGCCGGCGGCACCCGGGTCCCGCTCACGCTCAAGGCCCCGGATTTCCGCCCCGACCTGGCCCGGCTGGAATCGCTGATCACCGGCAAAACCCGGCTGCTGCTGCTCAACAGCCCGCACAACCCCACGGGCATGGTGCTCACCCGCGCGGAGACCGAGCAGATCGCGCGGATCGCGATCGACCACGACCTCCTCGTGATCACCGACGAGGCCTACGAGCACCTCACCTTCGACGTCGAGCACGTTCCGCTCGCGACCGTCGACGGCATGCGCGGCCGCCTCGTGTCGATCGGCTCGGCGGGCAAGACGTTCTCCTTCACCGGATGGAAGGTCGGCTGGGCCACGGCCACCCCGGACCTGATCAGCGCCGTCCGCACCACCAAGCAGTTCCTCACCTACGTGAGCGGCGGACCCTTCCAGTACGCGGTGGCCCGGGCCTTCGACCTGCCCGACAGCTACTACACGGACATGGCCGCCGACCTCAAGGCCAAGCGCGACCTCATGGCCGCGGGCCTGCGCGAGATCGGCTTCGGTGTCTACCAGCCAGACGGCACCTACTTCATCACCGCGGACATCGCGCCGCTCGGCGAGCGGGACGCGATGGAGTTCTGCCGCACGCTGCCCGACCGCGCCGGCGTGGTCGCGATCCCGAGCTCGGTCTTCTACGACGACCACCCGGACGAGGGCGCCACCCTGGTCCGCTTCGCGTTCTGCAAGCGCCCGGAGGTCCTCAAGGAGGCCCTCGGCAGGCTGTCCGCGCTCGTCCGCTGAAGGCCAGACCGGTCATCCCGAACGGGCGGTGGCTGCCCGCGCGCCCAAACGGTGGGCCTAGGCCCATGGCCGGCGTGGTCGCGGACGGCCACCATGGATCGCATGACATCGAGCGAGTTCGCGGTGATGCAGGGGCAACGGGTGCGGGCTAACTGGCCCGCGCTGCTGTTGCCGCTGGTTGGCTTCCTGGCGTTCGGCGTGGGTGACAACGCGGCCCTGACGTGGCTGGTCATCGCGAGTCCCGCCGTGGCTCTCCTGGTGCCCCGGGTAACCGCCAAGGTCGCCCCGTTCGCCCTGATCGCCTACGGCGGCTACGGGCTTTTCCGGCTGCACTCGATGGACGTCTACGAGGCGGTCGTCGTCCACTACGGGATCGTGACCGCCACGCGGGCCGTCCGCCCCATACCCGGCGGGGTTCAGCTCCTCCCGCAGACCGTCGGGGTCGAGGCGATTCTCGCCGAGGCGATGGCCTTCCTGGTCGCGGGCGTCTGGCTGCTCGCGGTCACCGGCGCGCCGGGCGGCCGCGCGGTCCGGGACGCCGTGGCCCAGTTGCGCGGCCGCGCGGGGCAGCCGAAGACGGTGCCGCCGCTGCTGCTGCTCCCGGTGGTCTTCCTGGGCGAGGAACTGGTCAGCGAGCCTCTGTGGTTCGGCGGGCCCACGGGATCCGGCGTGCTCGCGGTCCTGGTCTTTGTCGCGGCCGCCGCCGCGATCGAGTGGCGGCCGTCGCTGGCGGCGGTGGCCGCCCTAGCGGGCGTGCTGCTGCTCGGCCTCTACGGCAGCTACTGGGGGCTGCACTGGCTGTGGATCGGCGGCGGCAGCGGTCAGGCCGTTGACCTGCACTCGCCGCACTTCGGCCTGGTGCTGCTGCACGGGGGTCTCTCGGAGCTGCTCGCCGGGCTGCAGGGTATCGTCCTGCTCGCGTTCGGTGCGATGCTCGCACCACGGCTGCTGACCTGGGGCGGCGACCTTGAGCTGGCGCAGCGGGCGCAGGTACTGACCGAGCGGGTGACCCGGCTGACCGAGACCCGCAGCGACGCGACCGACACCGCGGTCGCGGAACTGCGGCGCATCGAGCGCGACCTGCACGACGGGGCGCAGGCCCGGCTGGTCGCGGTCGGCATGTCGCTGCGCGCGGCCGAGGAACTGATGGAGGCCAATCCAGCGGCCGCGCGGGCCCTGGTGGCCGAGGCCCGCAAGACTTCCTCGCGCGCCCTGGACGACTTGCGCGGACTGGTGCGCGGGATCTACCCTCCGGTCCTCGCCGACCGGGGCCTGGCCGATGCGGTCCGCGCCCTGGCCCTGGATGCCCCGATCGCCGTGGACACGGACATCACCCTTGAGGAAGAGCCGCCCATGCCGGTCGCGGCGGCCGTGTACTTCGCCATCGCCGAAGCCCTGACCAACGCGGTCCGGCACTCGGGGGCGGACGCGGTCGAGATCGGCATCGGATGCTGCGAGGACATGCTCCGGGCGACGATCGTCGACGACGGTCTCGGGGGTGCCGACCCGTCGGCCGGCACGGGCCTCTCCGGCGTCGAGCGCCGCCTGGCCACCTTCGACGGGATCCTGGCGGTCACCAGCCCGGCTGGCGGCCCCACGATCGTCGTGATCGAGGTGCCCTGCGCGCGCACGCCCGCCGGCGAGCGGCTGCGGGACGCAACCTGGGCCGACGTTGTGCGATCCTCATGGCAGACAAGGACGCTCATCTGACGGTTCCGTTCCGGGAATGTCGGGCGCTGGCGCGCCGCGACATTCCCGGAAATTTCAGCATATGGAGCGGTGATCGAGGCGGCATGCGCGTTGTCATCGGTGAGGACCTGTTCCTGCTGCGCGACGGGCTGGCGCGGCTGCTTGCGGCGCACGGGTTCGAGGTTGCCGCGGCCGTGGGGAGCGCACCCGAGCTGCTCAAGGCGCTCACGGAGCTGAAGCCCGACGTCGGCATCGTCGACGTCCGGCTGCCGCCGACGTTCACCGACGACGGGCTGCGGGTGGCCATCGAGGCGCGCCGGGCCTGCCCAGGCCTGCCGCTCCTGGTGCTGTCGCAGTACGTCGAGCAGTTGTACGCCCGTGAGCTGCTGGCGGACCAGGGCGGCGGGCTCGGCTACCTGCTCAAGGACCGGGTGTTCAGCGACGCCGCGTTCGCGGACGCGGTGCGCACCGTCGCGGCCGGCGGTACCGTCCTCGACCCCGAGGTCGTCAGCCGTCTCATGACCAAGCGGGCCAGGTCCGGGCCGCTCGCCGCGCTCACCCCGCGCGAGCGTGAGGTGCTGTCCCTGATGGCCGAGGGCCGGTCTAACGCCGCGATCGCCGCCAGGCTGTTCATCTCAGAGAAGGCGGTGAGCAAGCACGCCGCCGGCATCTTCGCCAGGCTCGGGCTGGCCCAGTCCGACGACGACAACCGCCGCGTCCTCGCCGTCCTCGCGTACCTGAACTCCTAGCTCGCGGGTCCGGGCCGGCGCCCCCTCAAACGCCAGCCCGGGCCCGTTCCCCCGAGCGCGGGACCCGGCAGCGCGCGTGGCGGGCGTCCCCTCCCCCGCCCGGCCCGCTTGCCCGCCGTCCCCCGGTCCTACGCAGGTAAGAGGACGGACCCGGCTTGTTGCCAACAACTTTTCCGCGGATTTTTCGTGAGATCTTTTACGGACCCCGGTTCTTCCGGCCGACGGCGGGCCGGCGGCGGTCGTCTAAGCTCAACGCGTGAGGGAACGTGATGAGTGGGATGTCGCCGTTATCGGCGCGGGGCCGGCCGGGCTGGCCGCGGCGAGCGCCGCGGCCGCGGCCGGAGCGCGGACGATCGTGCTCGAACGCGCCGAGCATCCCCGGTACAAGACGTGCGGCGGCGGCCTGATCGGCGCGTCGCGGGCGGCCGCGGGCAGGCTGATCGACGTGCCAGCGCGCGATGACATCACGTCGGTCACCGTCACGCTGCGCGGCGGCCAGGAGTACACCAGGTCGCACGGCGAGCCGCTGCTCGCGATGGTCGTCCGCGAGGAGTTCGACGCGGCGCTGCTGAAGCGGGCCGAGGGCAGCGGCGCTCAGGTGCGGCAGCGGGCGCAGGTCCGCTCGGTCGACCAGGGGGACGGCCGCGCGACCGCCAGGCTCGCGGACGGTACCGAGGTCACCGCGCGGGTGATCGTCGGCGCCGACGGCTCCTCCGGCATCACCGCACGGCATGTCGGGGCGGAGTTCGACCAGGTCGACCTGGGCCTTGAGCAGGAGATCGCGGTGCCGGAGGCGGTGGCCGGCCGGTGGCGGGGCCGGGTCCTGCTCGACTGGGGCAAGATCCCCGCCTCTTACGGCTGGGTCTTCCCGAAGCGCGACCGGCTCACGGTCGGCGTGATCGCGGCCCGGGGACAGGGCGAGGCCACCAAGGCGTACCTGCGCGAGTTCGTCGGCCGGCTCGGCCTGTCCGGCTTCGAGGCCGTCCAGGACTCCGGCCACCTCACCCGCTGCCGCGCGGACAACTCCCCGCTGCGCAAGGGGCAGGTGATCGTGGCCGGCGACGCCGCCGGCCTGCTCGACCCGTGGACGAGGGAGGGCATCAGCTTCGCCCTCCGCTCCGGTGCCCTGGCCGGCCAGCACGCGGCCAAGGGCGACCTGGACGGCTATGTCGCGGCGCTCAACGCCACCCTGGTCCCTGACATGCGGGCGGGGCGGACCCTGCTGACCGCGTTCACCCGCCACGCCGGCGTCTTCCACCGGGGCCTGAACAGCGCGAAGGGCTGGAGTGCCTTCGTGAAGATGTGCCGCAGCGAGATCTCCCTGTCCGAACTGGTCGCCAACCCCTCGGCCCGGATGTCCCTCGCCCTGCTCAACCGCTTCTAGCGAAGCGGCCGCCCCCGCGCGCCCGCGGCGCTGCTATGGTGCCGGGGTGGACGCGGAGCTTAAGCGGGCGGCGGAGGCGGCGACCGGGTTCATGCCCGAGGCCGAGGGACTGGCCCTGTGCGAGACGGCGGAGGAGTACGCCGCCACGGGACCGGTGCTCGAGGTGGGCAGCTACTGCGGCAAGTCCGCGGTCTACCTCGCCGCCGGGGTCCGCGCGGCCAGGAGAATCGGCATCAGGCAGCAGGTCGTGACCGTGGACCATCACCGCGGCTCGGAGGAGCACCAGCCCGGCTGGGAGTACCACGACGCCACGATGATCGACCCGGTGACCGGGCGGCTCGACACGCTGCCCCGGCTGCGCGCCACGCTGGCGGCCGCGGGGGTGGAGGACGACGTCGTCGTGATCGTCGGCAAGTCCGCCGACGTGGCCCGGCTCTGGCGCACCCCGCTCGGCCTGCTGTTCATCGACGGCGGCCACACCGACGCCGCCGCCCAGTGGGACTACGCGGGCTGGGCCCCCTGGGTCGCCGTCGGCGGCGCGCTGGCCATCCACGACGTCTTCCCCGACCCGGCCGACGGCGGCCAGGCCCCGTTCAAGGTCTACCAGCGGGCCCTGGCCTCCGGTGCCTTCACCGAGGTCCGGCACGAGGGTTCCCTCCGCATCCTCGAGCGCACCGCCGACGGCTGCTGACCCGCCGTCCAAGCCGCGAGTGTCCTCTCGGGACGTCAAAAAGATTTAAGACCGCAAGAAAGCTTTCACCAGATATGCCGAAAACGCGTTCCTAAATTTTCTTGACGTGCTGATGCCTCCAGCAGGAGGTGTGGCCCGACGGCCATCGCGTTCATGGCCCAGGACGCGCCCGTGTACAAGAACCTGTCGGTCGCGGACATGCTGCACCTGACGCGGAACCTGAACCGGCGCTTCGACGAGCGCTTCGCCGAGGCGCGCCTCGCCGACCTCGGCATACCGCTCAAGAAGAAGTCGGGCAAGCTCTCCGGCGGCCAGCAGTCCCAGGTCGCGCTCACCCTCGCGCTGGCCCGGCGGTGTTCTTCACCCGGGGCCTGGCCTACCCGGCCTGGACGCTCACCGCGTTCTGCGCGGGCGTGTTCGCCGGGGCGCTCCTGCGGCGGACCCTGCCCGCGATGGCCGCCACCCTGGCCGCGTTCGCCCTGCTCGCCGCGGTCACCTGGCTGGACCTGCGCCCGCATTACCCGGTGCACACGTTCTGGCCGATGCAGCTCTTCGAGGGAGCCTGGCTGGTTCTCCTGTGCGCGGCCCTGGCCGCCGGCACGATCCGCCTGGTCCGCCGTCACGCTGCCTAGCCCAGTCAGCCGTGGCCGGTGAGCGCGTCGGCGGCGGTGGCCTCGCAGCCGCAGGCAGCGGGATCGGCGGGCTGGTCGAAGCCGACCGCAGTCGGCCCGGCGCGGAAGATGGCTGCGCCGGCGCTGAAGCCGCTCAGAGCGTCGGCGGCGAGTACAGCGGCGGCGGAGGTCCAGCTGGACCGCTCGGCCGGATAGTGGTTTTCGTTGACGTACTGCCAGCCAGTCCAGTAGGAGCCGTCGTCGTGCCGCTGCCGGGCGACCGTCGCGAACACCTCGCGGGCCCGGTCCCGCTGGCCGCAGGCGTCGAGGGCGAGCACGAGCTCGCAGGTCTCGGCGACCGTCACCCACGGCTGGTCGCTGACGCAGCGGACGCCGAGGCCGGGCACCACGAACGTGTCCCAGCCCTGGGCGATCAGCTCGGCGGCGGCGTTGCCGCGCAGGGCGCCGCCGAGCACCGGGTAGTACCAGTCCATCGCGAACCGGCTCTTGTCCGCGAACGCCTCCGGGTGGCAAGCGAGCGCGTGGCCGAGTTGGACGGCCGCGAGTTCCCAGTCTGGCTGCGGCTCGTCGGCCAGCCCAGCCAGCGAGATCGCACAGCGCAGCCCTTGCAGGATGCTTGAGCAGCCGGAAAGCAGCGCGAACCTGCCCGGCTGGCCGGCCGCGTCCCGCTCCCAGACCACCTCGCCCCGTGGTGCTTGCAGGCCGAGGACCCAGCCGATCGCGGCCCGGACCGTCGGCCACATGCGGTCGGTGAACGCGCGGTCCCCGGTGACGAGGTACTCGTGCCAGGTGCCGACCGCGATGTAGGCGGCGTGGTGGCTCTCCGCTGCCTCGTCCGCCACGGTCTCGGGGGTGGGTGCCTCTGGTCCGCCGGTCGTCCGCGGCCAAGAGCCGTCGGGGCGCTGAGTTTCGCGCAGCCACCCGTACGCCAGCCTGGCCGGGACCGTCAGCCCGCAGGCGCTCAGCGCCATCGCGCACTCCACGTGATCCCACGGATCCACATGGCCGTCCGGCCACGGGACCGCGCCATCGGGGCGCTGCGCGGCAGCGATGGACTGGGCGGTCTGTGCGACGTCCGCCGGCGGCGTCGGCCTGGCCGGGTGCGCGGGCTTAACGTGACGCATGGCGTGAGCCCCCTCGACCAGCAACCGTGCCATCAGCTTGTGCCGCCGCATCCGGCCGTGATCGCGGGTCATATGCGGCGCTATTTGCCGTAGATGACCCGCGATCGTGAAAACGGCGGGATCGGCGGCTGGGCAAAGCCGGGCGAGACTGGGCATTTTGCGGGGGGTTATCCGGTGCTTCCCGCTTTTGACCCACGATCATGCCTTCCAGCGCGGATGGCTGGCTTCCCGCAGTGAGTCGTCCGCCCTCAGCGTAGCCAGGGATGACCGGATCGGGCGCCTGAGTCACCTGGCTGCCTCGTTGCCCGCGGCCTTGGTCGCGTAGATGACCAGGCTCTTGCCGATGAGCGGGTTGAGGGCGGCCTCCGACCAGCGGGTGAGGGCCGGCTTGCGCATGATGTCCCAGACCAGCAGCCGGTGGTAGGCCCGCACCGCCGGGTGCGCGTCGTCGTGCACGCCGACCGCGCACTTGAGCCACCAGTAGGCGGAGTGCAGGCCGTGCGCGTGGTGGCCGCCGGCCGGGGTCAGCCCGGCCGCGGTGAGCTTGGCGGTGAGCTCGGCGCGGGTGAAGATCCGGACGTGGCCGCCGGGAACCTCGTGGTACTCGCTGGACAGCGCCCAGCAGATCCGCTCCGGCAGCCAGGCGGGCACGGTGACGGCGAGCGTGCCGCCGGGGCGCAGCACGCGGGCGATCTCCGCCAGCGCCGCGGTGTCGTTCGGGACGTGCTCAAGGATCTCCGCCGCGATGACGGCGTCGAACGCGCCATCCGGAAAGGGGAGGTCGGTCGCGTCGGCGGACAGCGCCGCCGCACCCGCCGGGGGAGCGGCCTCTCCCGCGGCGCGCATGGCGGCGAACATCGCACCGACCGGCGGGAGTTCCGTTGGGTCGAGGTCGGCCGCGACGACGCGCGCGCCGCGGCGGTAGGCCTCGAAGGCATGCCGGCCCGCACCGCAGCCGAGGTCGAGGACACGGTCACCGGCATTAATGGTAAATTTCGCGAAATCGACCGTCAGCAACCCGACTCCCCGTAGATCACCCGCTGGTACAAGGCCTCGGTCGCGGCAGCGACCGCCGGCCAGGCAAAGCGCTCCCGGACGCGCGCCAGGCCGCGCTCCGCCCGCTCCGTCCGGGCCGCCTCGTCGCCGAGCAGGCCGCGCAGCGCGGCGGCGAGTTCCTCCGGGTCCCCGGGCGGCACCAGCAGCGCGGCGTCGCCGGTGACCTCGGGCAGCGCGCCGGCCCGGCTGGCGATCAGCGGCGTGCCCGAGGCCATGTGCTCGACCGCGGGCAGCGAGAACCCTTCGTACAGCGAAGGGACCGCCGCGACCTCGGCGGAGGCCAGCACCCGCGCGTACTCCGCGTCCGGCAGCCCGCTGGCGAACGTGACCCGCTCGCCGATCGCCAGCTGGGCGAGCTGCTCCCTGGTGGCGGCCGACGGGGAGCCGATGACGACGAGGTGCGCGTCCCGCTCGGTGACCAGCTTGGCGACCGCGCGCAGCAGCGTCTGCAGCCCCTTGAGGGGCATGTCGGCGCTGGTCACGGTCACGATCCGGCCCGGGACGCGCGGCTGGCCGGCGCGCGGCCGGAAAAGCCGGGTGTCAACGCCTAGCGGCACGACATGCACATTCTGGTGATTTATCCCAAAATCACGGCATATATCGTCCCGGGACGAGGACGATACCGTGATCAGCGACCCCACCTGCCGGGCCACCCGGCCCTGCATCCGGACGAACCCGTACCAGCGGCCCTTGTTCAGCCGCTGGTACCAGGGCAGGCCGTCGAGCGCGAGCCGCCGGTCCACCGAGATCGGGTGGTGGACCGACGTGACCAGCGGGATGCCGAGCCGCCGGACGCCGAGCATGCCGTAGCCGAGCCCCTGGTTGTCGTGCACCACGTCGAAGTCGCCCGGCCGGGCCCGCAGCGCCCGCAGCGCCCGCACGCTGAACGTCAGCGGCTCAGGGAACGCCCCGCCCCACATCATCGCCACTTCGAGCCCGTCGGCCCAGTCCCGCAGCTCACGGAAACCCGGCGTGCGGAACGGGTCGTCGTCGCGGTACAGGTCGAGGCTCGGCAGTTCGCGCAGCACGGGGCCGGGGTCAAGCAGCGGGTAGGGCTGGCCGGAGAACACCTCAACGTGGTGCCCGCGTGCGGCGAGTTCCCTGCTCAGGTGGCGTACGTAAACGCCCTGCCCGCCGGAGTGCGGTTTGCTGCGGTACGACAGCAGCGCTATGCGAAGCGGGCGGTGCAATGAGGCCACGGCGAACGATACCAAGCGGTAGCAACGGTACGCCGGCCGCCTGGCCGGTCAGCCTGCCGCCATTCCGCCGACCGCGAGGCCGATCAGGTACGTGAAGCCCGTTGCGAGCACGCCGAGCAGCAACTGCCGTAGCGCGCCGAGCCAGAACGAGCGAGCGGTCAGCCGCGCCACCAGTCCGCCGCCGACGATCGCGGCGAGCGCGGACAGGCCGAGGGCGACCCAGAGCGTGTCGAACCCGAGGACGTAGGGCAGCAGCGGGATGATCGCGCCGACGGAGAAGGCGATGAGCGACGCCGCGGCGGCGGTGTAGGGCGAGGGCAACTCGCTCGGGTTGACGCCCAGTTCCTCCATGGCGTGCACCGCGAGTGCCTTGTCGGGGTGGGCGGAGATCTCCGCCGCCGCCTGCCGGGCGGTCGCGGCGCTGATGCCGCGTGCCCGCAGCATGCCGACAAGCTCCACCTGCTCGGCGGCGGCGTTGGTGGTGAGCTCGTTGCGCTCCTTGTCCACCTCGGCCTGCACGAGTTCGTTCTGCGAGGAAACGGATACGAATTCGCCGGCGGCCATGGAGAACGCCCCGGCCGCGAGTCCCGCGAGGCCGGTGAGCATGATCGCGTGCTGCGAGCCGCCGCCGCCGCCGACGCCGGCGATCAGCGAGGCGTTGGTGACCAGGCCGTCCATCGCCCCGAAGACGGCCGGCCGCAGCCAGCCGCCCGACACGTCTCTGTGCTCGTGCTGCACCGGCTCGTGCTGCGGGCGCTTCTTCTCTGGGGATGTCACCCGGCCATTCTAGGTAATGGCGGTCACCGGGCCACCGCGGCCAGCCACATCAACCGCCAGGGCTCATTCCCCCGGGGGAAACACCGGATAACGGCCGCGGAAGCGGATCAGGGGATCGCCCGCGGCGGCCACGTAGGCCACGTTCTCGACCTTGGAGACCACCAGCAGGTGGTCGCCCGCCGGGACCCGGCGGGCGACCGAGCACTCCAGGGCGGCTAGGCCGCCGGACGGGATCAGCGCGCCGGAGACGGCCCCCCGGGCGTGCGCCGCGTTCTCCAGGATCAGCCGCGCGCTCGGGCGCCCCTCGGCGGCGAACTGGCCCGCCAGCACCTTCTGGGCGGCGGACAGCAGCGTGACGGCGAACGCGGCGGCGGGCAGCGACGGGCGGCTGAGCACTTCGGCCGGGTAGGAGCCCGCGGTCAGCGACACCGCCACGAGCGGCGGGTCGAGCGACACCGGGATGAACGCGCTGACCGTGGTGCCGATGTCGTCCCGGCCGTCGGCGATCGTGACCAGGGTGACCCCCGCCGCCCAGGCAAGGAGGGCCTCGGGCAGCGCGCGGCCGCTCACGGGAACCATGCCACCGTTCGGGATCAGCTGATTGTCCATGTTCCCGGCAACGTCAGCGGGCCGTACGGCGGCAGGCCCGCGGCCGCCGCGAACCGCCAGGCGGGACCCCAGCCGTCGGCGAAGAGCGCGGCGAGCGCATCCGTGCCGAGTTGGGCGCGCGCCGCGGGCCGGGCCTCGCTCGACTCGGCGGGCCTCAGCTGGTCGAGCGGGCCGAGCCGGGGATAGGCGCGCACGGGCGCGTCATCGGGCAGGCCGGCCCGCTTACGGGCGATCGCGACCGCCTCGCGCAGCCCGCCCGCCTCGTCGGCGAGACCGTTGGCGATCGCGTCGGCACCGGTCCAGACGCGGCCGCGGGCCAGTTCGTGCACTCGCTCGACGGGCATCCGCCGCCCGGCCGCCACCTTCTGCGTGAAGTCCGCGTACACCGCGTCGAGCCACTCGTTGATCCGCGCCCACTCGGGCTCGGAGAACGGCCGGGACGAGGAGAACATCGTCGCCCGCGCGGCGCCGGCGCCGTCGGCGATCGAGTCGGTCGTCACGCCGGCCCGCCCGAACAGCTCCCGCAGCACCGGCTTGCCCATGAAGACCCCGATGGAGCCGGTGATCGTCCCCGGCTGCACCACGATCACGTCGGCGGGGGCGGCGATGAAGTACCCGCCGGACGCCGCCACGTCGCCCATTGACACGACGACGGGCTTGCCGGCCGCGCGCAGCCTGACCACCTCGCGCCAGATCACGTCGGAGGCCGTGTAGGAGCCGCCGGGGCTGTTGACCCGCAGCACGACGGCGCGGGCCCCCTCGTCGGCCGCGGCCGCCCGCAGCGCCGCCGCCACGCTGTCCGAGCCCATCCCGCCGCCGCCCGGTCCGCCGCGGCCGCTGCGTCCCTGCCTGATGGCACCGTGCGCGTAGACCGTGGCGACGAACCGCTCGTGCTGGCCGGGAGTGATCCCCTGGACGCCGGCGCCCAGCCGCTTCGGCAGGTCGCCGATCGACTGCGTGCGCTGGTAGCGCTGCAGGTAAAGCAGGGTGGCGTCCGGGCCTGCCTCCTTGCGGGCCTGCGCGTACACCTCGTCCCGGTACAGCAGGCCGTCGACGAGGCGCGCCTCCAGCGCCTGCTGGGCGAGGAACGGCCCGCGGGCGAGCAGTTCCGTCACGTGCTCGACCGGCATTTCCCGGCCGGCCGCGATCGCCCCGACGAGCTGCTCGGTCACCGACTCGGCCAGCCGCGCCATGGCCTCACGCGACGGGCCGGTGAACCCGGACTTGGTGAACTGCTCGGTGGCGGACTTGTACTCGTGCCGCTGCGCGCTCTCGAAGTCGATGCCGAGTTTTTCCAGCGTGCCGCGCAAGAACACCTGCTCCACCGCGATGCCGGTGAGCCCGAGGGTGCCGGACGGCTGCAGGTAGATCTTGTCGAAGCCGGTGGCCAGGTAGTAGGGCACGTTGCCCCGGACGAAGTCGCCGAACGACTCCGACCACGCCACCGCGAGCTTGCCCGACCGGCGGAAGTCCCCGATGGCCGCGCGCAGTTCCTGGACCTTGGCCAGGCCGATCCGCGAGCCGCCGACCTTGACCACCAGAACCCGCACCCGGTCGTCGTCGGCCGCCCGCTTCAGGCCGGCGAGCAGGTCCTGCAACCGAGTGCGCCGCATGGTGAGCAGCGCGGACAGCGGGTCGGCGGGCGGCCCCTCGGCGATGCCGTCGGTCAGGTCGAGCTCAAGGATGAGCGGACCGGTCCTGCGCTGCCGCATGCGAACGAACTGGGCGGCAAGCTTCGCGTCTGCCATGCGGCTAGCTTACGTGGGGAGCAACACGGGAAACGTGCGGAGGGGAGGCGCACAGCGTTAAACTCGGCGCCGGCCGCCGGCCCCGGATGGCTCGTGGGGCGCCTGTAGCCAGGTAATATCGAAGTCAATCCCTCACCCCTGCATCGCGCGATGTGGATCTCCTGTTCGCTATCGACCGGAACCTGATGCGTATGTACGTGATAACGGCGCTCTCCGCCGTGTTGCTGATCGGCCTGGCCGTCCTGGCGGTCTACTACGTCAGGTCCCGGCGCGGAGCGAGGCAAGCGCGAAGGCAGCAGGCCCTCGCGGAGCGGCTGAACGCGATAGTGGCCGAGGCCGAGCGGGAGCACCGCAACCGCAAGGCCGCCGCGAAGGCGAGCGCGGCGCTCACCGAGGTCCTGCCCGCCATCAAGCAGGAGGGGGACCAGGAGCCGCGCCGCGTCGCCTGAGTTACGGCACCTCCGGGGTCAGCCAGATGACCGACAGCGGCGGCAGGACGATCGACGCCGACGCCGGCCGGCCGTGCCACGGCTTGGGGATGGCGTGCACGGTGCCCAGGTTGCCCATGCCGCTGCCGCCGTAAGCGGCCGCGTCGGTGTTGAGTACCTCCCGCCAGTGGCCGGCCAGCGGCAGCCCGACCCGGTAGTCCTCGTGCGGCATCGCCGAGAAGTTCGCGACGCAGGCGAGGACGGGGGCGCCGTACTCCTGCGCGCCGAACCGCAGGAACGACACGACGTTGCCGTGCGCGTCGTTGGAGTCGATCCAGGAGAACCCGTCCGGGATGGCGTCCTGCGACCACAGGGTCGGCGACGACCGGTAGGCCGCGTTCAGGTCGCGCACCAGTCGCTGCACGCCCGCGTGGTAACCGAACTGCAGCACCCACCACTCCAGGCCGTTGCTCTCCGACCACTCGCCGCCCTGGCCGAACTCCGACCCCATGAACAGCAGTTGCTTGCCCGGGTGCGCCCACATGAAGCCGAACAGCGCGCGCAGCCCCGCGAACCGGCGCCACTCGTCGCCCGGCATCTTGCCGAGCAGCGACCCCTTGCCGTGCACGACCTCGTCGTGCGACAGCGGCAGCACGTAGTTCTCCGAGAACGCGTACACCATCGAGAACGTGATCTCGTTGTGGTGGTACTGCCGGTAGACCGGGTCGAGCTTCATGTACTCGAGGGTGTCGTTCATCCACCCCATGTTCCACTTGAACCCGAACCCGAGCCCGCCGAGGTGCACCGGCCGCGACACGCCGGGCCAGGCGGTCGACTCCTCGGCGATCATCATGATCCCGGGCACCCGCTTGTAGCAGGTGGCGTTGACCTCCTGCAGGAAGGAGATCGCCTCCAGGTTCTCCCGGCCGCCGTGGACGTTGGGCAGCCACTCGCCCTCGCGCCGCGAGTAGTCCAGGTACAGCATGGACGCGACCGCGTCGACCCGCAGCCCGTCGATGTGGAACTCCTCGAGCCAGTAGACCGCGTTGGCGACGAGGAAGTTCCGCACCTCGGATCGGCCGAAGTTGAACACCAGCGTGCCCCAGTCCGGGTGCGCCCCGAGCCGGGGGTCGGCGTGCTCGTAGAGCGCCGTCCCGTCGAACTCCGCGAGTGCCCAGGAATCGCGCGGGAAGTGCGCGGGCACCCAGTCGACGATGACGCCGATGCCCGCCTGGTGCAGCGCGTCGACGAGGAACCGGAAGTCGTCGGGGGCGCCGAATCGCGAGGTCGGCGCGTAGTAGGAGGTGACCTGGTACCCCCACGACCCGCCGAACGGGTGCTCGGCCACCGGCAGGAACTCCACGTGGGTGAACCCCAGGTCGCTCACGTACGCGGCCAGCTCCGCGGCCAGCTCGCGGTAGGACAGGCCCGGCCGCCACGACCCGAGGTGCACCTCGTAGACCGACATCGGGCTGGTCAGCGGCTGCCGGACGGCGCGGTCCGCGAGCCAGTCGGCGTCACCCCACGCGTAGGACGACTGGTAGACGACCGACGCGGTGGCCGGGGGAGTCTCGGCGTAGGCGGCCATCGGGTCGGCCTTGTCGCGCCACACCCCGTCGGGCCCGCAGACCGAGTACTTGTACGCGGCGCCGGGTCCGACGCCCGGGAGGTACAGCTCCCACACCCCGGCGCCGCCGAGCGACCGCATCGGGTGGGCGCGCCCGTCCCAGAAGTTGAAGTCGCCGACGAGCCGGACGCCGCGCGCGTTCGGCGCCCAGACGGCGAACGCGGTGCCGGCCTCGTCCGGGCGCGCGCCGAGCGCGCGCCAGAGCTGCTCGTGCCGCCCCTCGCCGATCAGGTGCAGGTCGAACTCCCCGAGCGTCGGCAGGTGCCGGTAGGGGTCGTCCTGCGACTGCGGGTCACCGGCCGCATAGGCGACTTCCAGCCGGTAATCCCGAACGGACGCGGGCTCCGCGGGCACCACCACCTCGAACACGCCGAGGTGGCGATGGGTCATTGGGTACCTGCTGCCGTCCGGCAGGACCACGACCACGGAGGTGGCGAGCGGCCGCAGTGCCCGGACCACTGTGCTCTGCGGCACTGTGCTCTGCGGCACTGTGCTCTGCGCCACGGGGCCTTCCAGCGCAGGGCCTTCCGCCACGGGGCCGTTCACCACGGGGACGTCCGGTACGGGATGGGCGCCGAGCACCGAGTGCGGGTCATGGTGCTGACCCGCGACAAGCCGCTCGATCTCCCCGAGGGAGATCGTCTCGTTTATCGATAGCACGTTAGAACTCTGCCAGTGAGTCGAGCGGAATGGGTAGCCAGGACGGGCGGTGCCTGGCCTCGTACAGCACTTCATAGACTGCCTTATCCAGCCGCAGGGCGCGCAGCAGGACCTGATTCGCGACCGGGTCGAGCCCGCCGGCCTCGGCGTACCCGACGCAGAACGCGGTGGCGTTCCGGCGCACCCAGTCGCGGGCCGCGTCGCTGAGTGCCGCCTGCGCCGGGTGGCCGATGAGCTGGTGGCGAGCCGCGTAGTCGAAGGACCGGAGCATGCCCGCGACGTCCCGCAGCGGGGACGAGCGGGCCCGGCGCTGCGCGAGCGGTGTGGCCGGCTCGCCCTCGAAGTCGAGGACGACCCAGCCGGTCTCCGTGCGCAGCACCTGGCCCAGATGATAATCCCCGTGCACGCGCTGCACCGGGAAGGGGCCGGCCAGCTTGGCCAGTTCGGCGTACGCGTCGCTGATCATGTCGACGTGCTTGGCGAGTTCCGGCACCGCGGCTACGGCGAGGTCGAGCTTGCGGAACATCCGCTCGGTGAGCGCGCCGACCGCGTCCGTGCCGAGTTCGTCCGTGCCGAACGCGGCGGCGAGGTCCGCGTGCACCGTGGCGGTCGCCATGCCGAGCCTGCGCGACTCCCCGGCGAAGTCGCCGCCGGCGTCGCCGGCGCGGACCCGGGCCGCCCGTCCGGCCGCCTCCCGGTCGCGCGGGTCGCGGTCGCTCGCGTCGCCGACCTCCGCGTACAGGTCCCGCACGCTGGTCGCCGCGAGCGTCCAGCCGTCGGTGGCGAGCCGCAGGTACCTGGAGAGGATCGCCAGGCTGGTGGGCACGCCCTCCAGCCTGGTCTCGATCCAGCCGAGTGGCTCGGCCACCTGCGGTGAGCCGATCCGGGCGAGCGCGGTGGTCACCTCCAGGTCCGGGTTGGGACCAGGGGAGAGCCTGCGGAACACCTTGAGGATCGACTCGTCTCCGTAGACCAGGCTCGTGTTGCTCTGCTCGCTGCCGAGCACGAGGCTGTCGAGGCCGGTGCCGAAGCTCGCGCCGGGGATAGCGTGCATCCGCAG
>DAHWEX010000223.1 GCA_027326205.1 Actinomycetota bacterium | reverse complement strand
TTCGGCCGGCCCGACGACGGCCCACGCCAGCGGCTCCGCGGATCCGGGACGGGCCGACGACGGCTCCGCCGACCCGAGACCCGTCCACGCGGACTCAGAGCCGGCCAGCGTGGACGGGCCCGCCGCCAAGTCGGCGGCGGGTGCCAGCGAAGATCCCAAGGAGCCGGCCGGAGAGGCGGCAGGTCCCGTCAGCCCGGCACCGGACGGCGGCATCGCCGATCCTGGCGGCCCGCCAGGCGGAGCCGTGACACCCGCCGGCCTCGCCGGTCGCGCAGCCCGCCGGGAGCGGCCAAGCCCGCCGTCACCGCAGGGGCACGGGGCATCAGGATCACACGGATCACGCGGGGCACACGGGGCACACGGGGCACCGGGAGTACACGGGTCATACGGATCACACGAGGCACCGGGAGTACACGGGTCATACAGGGCATCAGAGGCGCACAGGGCACCGGAGGCGGGCCAGCCACTGCGGTACGCGGTCGCCCGGCTCGCCGTCGACTTCGTCTCCGGCCCCGCCGGGATCGCCGCCGCCCTGCGCCAGGGCCTGCTCGATAAGCCCTGGAACACCCCCTCCCAGCCCCTCGACATCGGCTGGGCCGCCTCCATCCCCCCGGCGATCCGCCGCGCGGTCACCCTCAGAGACAGGCACTGCGCCTGGCCCGGCGGCTGCGACCGGCCCGCCAGCGCCTGCGACGTGCACCACATCCGGCACCAGGGCGACGGCGGCGAGACATCTGTCAGTAATTGTGGCCTTTTTTGCGGTTTCCATCATGATGTCTGTATTCACCGCTGGGGCTGGCGCGTCGCCCTCCACCCAGACGGCACCTGGACCGCCACCAGCCCCGACGGCAGGCAAGTCCTGCGTAGCCACGCCCCGCCGGCCAACCGCGCCGCCTAGCCTGGCAGTTCGCTGACGGCCTGGCCTGGCGCATGTCCAGCCACAGCGGCAACAGCGGTGGCGACTGCGTTAGCGGTGGCGACTGCGTTGAGGTAGGCGACACGGCTGCTCCACCGCTACCGGTACTCGCGCAGGCCGCGGCGCGCGACCGTGGGCAGGAGAGCGCCAACTCGCGGCGCTCCCGGCGCTAGGACTTAGACGCGGCCGCCCGCATGACCCCGCGGCTAAGCGGAGGGTGCCTCCAAGAGATAATGGAGGCCTACGACAACAGACAGGGGATCTGGCAATGAAGCTTGGCGTGCACTTCATGAACTTCACGCACCCCGAAGGCGGGGCGGCGCTGCGGACGGCTCTGGGCGACACGGCGGTCGCGGCCGACGAGGCCGGGATTTCCTGGTTCACCGCGATGGACCACTACTTCCAGATGGAGCACTTCCAGACCGCCTTCGACCCGATGCTCGAGGGCTACTCGGTGCTCAGCTTCGTCGCGGCGAAGACCGAGCGGGTGAAGCTCGGCCTGCTCGTCACCGGGATCACCTACCGCCACCCGGGCCTGCTGGCGAAGGTCGTCACCACGCTCGACGTGCTGTCCGGCGGGCGGGCGATGCTCGGCGTTGGCGCGGCCTGGTACGAGCGCGAGCACCGGGCGCTCGGCGTTCCTTACCCGCCGGTGGCGGAGCGGTTCGAGCGCCTTGAGGAGACCATCCAGATCTGCGAGCAGATGTGGAGCGACAACGACGGCCCCTACGAGGGCAGGCACTACCAGCTCGCGGAGACGATCTGCGTGCCCCGGCCGCTGCAGTCGCCCCGGCCGCCGATCCTCATCGGCGGCGGCGGCGAGAAGAAGACCCTGCGCCTGGTCGCGAAGTACGCGGACGCGTGCAACTTGTTCGGCTCGTCGGTGGCGGACGTCAAGCACAAGCTCGATGTGCTGCACGGGCACTGCGACGCCGAGGGCCGCGACTACGACGCCATCGAGAAGACGATCATCGCCCGGGTCGACCCGGAGGGCGACGTGAGCGAATTCCTGAAGCAGATGGAGGAGTACGCCGCGCTCGGCATCGACCTCGTCGAGGTAGCGCCCCTGATGCCCGACCCGGCCCGTTTCGTCACCCTCCTCGGCGAGAAGGTCGTCCGCCCGCTCGCCGAGATCGGTTAGCCCCGGCCAGCCGGCAGCGCACCGTCAGCCGCGGCCGTCCGGATTGAGGCGCCACGCCTCCCCGGACGGCTGCGGCCGACCGCCGGACGGCAGTGGGCGGTGAGCTAGGTGTCACGGGCGTAGCGCCCGGCGGAACCGGGCATTTCCGGTGCATGGCTGAAGACGTCCGTGCGGGGACCGCGGTGCCCGCCGACCTGACCTACGGCGGCTACCTGCGCCTCGACGAGCTGCTGTCGTGTCAGGCACCGCAGACGAGCGCCCATGACGAGCTGCTCTTCGTGATCATCCACCAGGTCTACGAGCTGTGGTTCAAGCAGATCCTGCACGAGGCCGCGCTGCTGCAGGAGTCGCTGGAGACGGGCAGCGGCCCGGCCGCGCTGGCGACCGCGCGGCGCAGCGCCAAGATCCTCAAGACCGTGGTCGGCCAGCTCGACATCCTGGAGACGATGACCCCGCAGCAGTTCGCCAGCTTCCGCCCGGACCTGGGCAGCTCCAGCGGGTTCCAGTCCGCCCAGTTCCGCTACCTGGAGGCGGTGCTCGGCCGCCGCGACTTCAGCGCGTCCATCGTCGACCCCCGGCTCGCGCGGATCCTCGGGCGGCGCCCGGTGTTCGCCTCGCTGCTGCGCTACCTTGCCGGGGAGGGGTACCCGGTCAGCGCGCAGGCCCGCGACCGCGATCCGCGCGCCCCCTGGCCGGAGGACGACGCGGTCCAGGCGATGCTGCTCGGCGTCTACGCCGAGGCGGGCACCGCGTCCGAGATCTGCGAGGCCCTGGTCGACATCGACGAGGGCATCCAGGAGTGGCGCTACCGGCACGTGAAGATGGTCGAGCGGATCATCGGCGTCAAGACCGGCACCGGCGGCTCGGCCGGCTCGGCCTACCTGCGCTCCACCCTGTTCCGCCCGGCCTTCCCCGACCTGTGGGCCATCCGCTCCCGCCTGTAGGCGCCGCGTTCAGAAAAGGCCCTGGAACCAGTGCCAGATGTCGCGAATGCGGTCCCGGATTTTCCGGAAGATGTTCTTTCCGAAAGTTGAAGTCGCCTTTCGAAAAAGCTTTGCAGGAAATAGGCTGGTGAGCGGAATGCCTTTCCCGCACCGCCGCGGGCAGGGCGGGGTCACGAGAAGAGCGCGGGCAGGGCGGCGACGACCGCGGCCCAGTCCGGGGATGCCGGGTCGATCAGCGTGAAGTGGTCGCCGGACAGTTCCGTCAGGCTCGCCGTTCCCCCGGCCGCGGTCGCGGCGGCGACGTAGCGCTCGCTGTAGGAGTACGGGACGTTCGCGTCGCCGCGGGAGTGCAGGCAGAGCACCGGCGCGGCGATGGGCACCGCCGCGATCGGGTCGGCGAGCCGGTACTCCCGGGGGAGTTCGCCGGGGCCGCCGCCCATCAGGTCGAGCGCTGCGGTGCCCCCGACCCGTTCCCGCGCGCAGTCGGCGAGCGCGAGCACGCCCGCCTGCGAGACGACCCCGGTCACCGCGACGAACGCCCGGCCGCCGGCCCCGGGTGCCCCGGGTGCGCCCGGCGGCAGCTTCGCGCGGCCCGCCGCCCACGCGGCCAGGTGGCCGCCCGCGCTATGCCCGACGGCGACCACCCGGGACGTGCCGGCCGGGAGCGTCGCGAGCAGGTCGATCCCGGCGGCCACGTCCTCGAACGTCCCGGGCCAGCCGCCGCCGGCCAGCGCCCGGCGGTACTCCAGGTTCCAGGCGGCGTACCCGCGCGCCGCCAGGTCGGCCGCGAGCGGCCGCCCCAGCGAAAGGTCGTACCGTGCCCGCCAGAACCCCCCGTGGATGATCACCACGGTCCCGAGCGGCGTCCCGCCGGGCAGCCACAGTTCGCCGAACTGCGCCTGGTCCGCTCCGTACCGGTGGATGACCGGCAGCCCGTTGTTCACGGCTCCATCGTCGCACGGGGCAAACGAAGGAGGGGCGGCACTGGGCCGCCCCTCTCGCGACTCGCCTAGCCGGCCGCTCCGGCCGGCCGGCGGAGTTTAGTAACCGCCTGCCGCGCGGGCCAGGGCCGGGACGAACGCCGCGGCGTTCACCGTGCCCCACCCGGTCGCGTTGTTGTAGCCGCCGTTGGCGGTGGAGCCGGGGACGGTCACCAGGTCGGACGCCGACGCGCAGGAGGAGTTGCTGTTGGTGTCGGCGGGCGGGCAGAAGATGAAGGTGTTGGTGCCCGAGGAGATCGGCACGATGCCGCTCTTCGCGCCCCGGTGGGCCAGCTTGTACAGGGTCGGGTTCAGGTCGCCGAGGCTGTGCCCCGCCGCGGTGTCGGCCAGGGCCACGATGCCGGAGAACAGCGGGGAGGCCTCGCTGGTCCCGCCCACGATCGACCAGCCGTTGGTCGACGGGTCGCTCGTGTCGTAGTAGTCGACCGCGCCGTTGACCGCCGCGCTCATCGAGATGTCAGGCGTGCCGCGGCGGTTGCCGACCGTCCGGGTCACGCTGTCCTGGAACTTCGGGCGCGGGAAGACCGCGGATCTGCCGCCGCCGCTCGCCCCCCAGGTATAGACGGGTCCGCTCACCCCGATCGTGGAGCTGAGGTCGTCCCAGACGCTGTCGGCCGAGGTCCGCTGACCCGAGGCGTTGAGGTGCAACTGGGTGCCGCCCACGGCGGTAACCAGCGGGTCCGACGAGGGCCAGTCGATCGTCGGGCTCGACGTGCAGCAGATCACGTCGCCCGGGTTCGCGCAGCCGCTGGCCGGGCTGCAGTAGTAGTCGGTCGAGCCCTGGTCGCCGCTCGAGGCCAGCACCGTCACGCCGTGCTCCGCCGCGTTGAAGTACGCCGAGCGCAGCGAGTAGATCTGGCTCGGGCTGGCGAAGGTGTTCTCGGCGGCGCCGAAGCTCTGGGTGATCACGTCAGCGAGGTGGTGGTCGATGACGTAGTTCTCGGCCGCGATGAGCTGCGGGAACCCGTAGATGCCCTCGGTTTCCGTCATCGGCGTCTCGACCAGCAGGATGTTGGCCCTGGGCGCCATGGTGTGCGCCCACTCGACGTCGAGGCTCGTCTCGTCCGTCCAGCCGTAGTAGTCAGAGCACAGGTCGGGACCGGTCGGGCTGAAGGTGGACGTGCAGGTCTTCGCCGTGGTGGTGATCGGGCCCTCGGGGGTGATCACCGTGAGCGAGGGGTTGGGCAGGCCCATGGCCTTGTCGAACGTCTTCAGGTCCGAGGCGATCGACGGCGAGCCGAAGGCGTCGAGCACGGCGATCGTCGAGCCCTGGCCCTCGTCGCCCCTGGCGAAAAGCGGCGCCAGGTTGTACGCCGTCTGGATCTGGTCGGCCTGGTAACACGCGATGCCGTAGTTCGCCTCGCACTGGGCCGTCGTCGGCGGCTGCGCCAGGCTGTGCGCCGCGATGATGTGGCCGGTCGAGAACGGGATCACCTGGGCCACCGAGGCGGCCGCCGGCGCCGCGGCGGCACCGCCCGTGCCCAGCGCCGCGAGTGCGGTCACGGCCACGCCGCTGACTAGTCTCTTCACAGAACGTCTCACCCTGTTGCCCTCCACTTCGCCGCGCCCGCCCGGGGTCGATCCAGGCATATGCATGGCGGTCTATATCGGGGCGGCCGTAAGCCGCCGAAACGCGACATAAGTGTAGGACGTGCCGGTGAATAGCGGAATACTTCATTGGCCAGGAGTGAACCACCGGAAAATTTGGTTCCCCCGCACCGGTGGACCGGACAGGCTCGCCGTCTTACGCGGCGGGCGGCTTGTCGCCGTCTATCGAAACGCGCATAAAGTCCTTGTAAAATAATACTTTTCAATGAGTAAAAAAGAACGCCGGCCTGCTGTGCGGCGTCGGCGGAAGCGGAAGGCGTTGCGCCCTTCCCGCCCGGTGCTCGCGACCGCGACCCCGGCCAGGATCAGCAGGCCGCCGCCGATCATGGCCAGGCTCACGTGCTCGCCGAGGAACACCGCCGCGCCGCCGACGCTGACCGCGGGTTCCAGGTAGAGCAACTGGCTCACCCGGGTGGCGCCCCCGGCCAGGACGGCGGCGCTCCACAGCAGCAGCCCGGCGGCGGTGCAGCCCAGGGCCAGGAAGGCCAGCTCCGCCCAGGTCGCCGCGCCCAGCCGGCCGAGCCCCGCCCCCGGCAGCGTCCAGGCGAAGGCCAGGTAGGGAACCGAGCCGGCCACGGTGGAGGCGGCGGCCGCGGGGACCGCGCCGAACTCCTGGCTGAGCGGGCGGGCGACGATCGTGTAGCCGCCGAACGCGAGCGTGCCCGCCAGCACCAGGCCGGCTCCGGCCAGGAAGCGGTAGCCGCCGGCGCCGCTGACGGCCCCGGGGCCGGCCAGCACGGCCACCCCGCCGAGCGCGGCCGCGCTGCCGAGCCATCCCCTGGCGCCGCCGCGCTCGCCGAGGAACAGCCGGCCGAGCAGCAGCACCCAGACGGGTTCGGTCGCCAGCAGCAGCCCGGCGGTGGCGGCGGGCAGCCAGCGCAGGCCCACGGTAACCGGCAGGTTGTACCCGACGAGACCGAGGAAGCCGGCGGCGAGCAGCCGTCCCGCCGATCGCGGCCGGAGCCGCCGGAAGACGGGCCAGGCCAGCGGCAGCAGCGCCAGCGACGCGGCGGCGAGCCGGATCAGCAGCAGCGGCAGCGGCGACAGGTGCCCGACCACCGCCCGGGTGGCGACCGGTGCGAGCCCCCACATCACCACCGCGAGCAGTCCCGCGCCCAGTGCGTCGCGCCGCATCGGCCCTCCCGGCAGGCAGTTTCGCCGTCGATCCGCACACAGTCTGCTGTAATGGTCTTATGCAGTTCAACACTTACACGGTCGCGGGCGCGCACGTCGCCGCCTGGCTGGTCAACCACCCGGCCCCCGGCCCGGCCGCCCTGACCGGGGAACTGCGCCGGCACGAGGTGCACGAGCCGGCCGCCACGGCGGCCGAGGCCGCCGAGCTCCAGGGCTGGACGGCCCGGCTGGGCGCGGTGTTCGCGGCGGCCGCGGTGACGGACAAGGCCGGGCTCGCCGACGCCCTGCTCGTCGCCGCCGGCTGCCGCCCCCGGCTGGTCAGCCACGGCGACGGCAAGCCCTTCCACCTGCACTTCGCGCCGGCGGAGTCGGGCCTCGCGGCCCGGGTGCGGGCCCTGACGGCGGCCGGGCTCGCGCACGTGATCGACGCCGGCGGCGGCAGCCGGCTGCGGGCGTGCGACCGTCCCGGCTGCGGGGTCGCGTTCCTCGACACGTCGCGCAACGGCCGACGCCACTTCTGCTCCGTCCGCTGCGCTAACCAGGTCAACGTGGCGAACCACCGCCGCCGCACCCGCGCCCCCGGCGCCTGACCGCCCGCCAAGATCACTTATCGAAGATCTTTGGCTTTTCGGCCCCTATGAGGGCCGAAACGACAAAGATCTTTTCGAAGTCCGCGAGTAGGTCATTGAGAAATAGACAGGCCGCGCACGGTGACGTCCACCGTCACCGCGAACGGCGCGGGCAGGGCGGCGACCCGCGCCGCCAGGTCGGCGGGGCCGACGTGCCGCGCGTTGGGTCCCATCGCGACCAGGTCGGTCAGGTCGGCGGGCCCGAGGCGCAGTTCGTAGCGCACCACGGCCTCCCCGGCGGGCGCGAAGCCGCCGAAGGCCCCGGCGAGCCGCTCGCCCTTGCGCGCGTCGATGCCGATCAGGCCAAGCGCCGCGCGCAGTTCCGCGAGGTGACCGGGCCCGGGGGCGGCGATGACCAGCCCGCCGCCGGGGACAAGCACCCGCCGGATCTCCGCCGCGTTGCGCGGCCCGAAGACGCTCAGCACCACCGCCGCCGACCCGTCGGCCAGCGGCAGCGGCCGCCACGCGTCCGCGCCGAGGGCCGCCGCCCGGGGATGCGCCCGGGCGGCGCGGCGCAGCGCGGGCGCGGACAGGTCGACGCACGCCCCGGTCCGGTCGGGCGCGAGCGCGTCGAGCACGGCCGCGAGGTAGTAGCCGGTGCCGCCGGCCAGGTCGAGCGCCAGGCCGGGGCCGCCCGGGTCGAGCCGCGCGGCCAGCCCGGCGACGGCCGCGGCGACCGGCTGGTAGTGACCGCCGCCGAGGAAGCGCGTCCGGGCCATGACCATCTCGGCGCTGTCGCCCGTGCCGGGCCCGCCCCGGCCGCCGACCAGGCTGACATAGCCTTGCCTGGCGATGTCGAAGCCGTGCCCGCGCTCGCAGCTGACCTGTTCGGCCCCGTGGCCGCCCGGCCCGGAACCGCCCGGCCCGGGGCGGACCCGCCCGGAGCAGACGGGGCACCGCAGGTACGGCGCGAGCGCCGCCAGCGCCGGGTACCGCTCAGGCACGGTACCGCTCAAGCACGGTACCGGGTCGGTCGCTCATGGTGCGAAGCGTATCCGGCCACGGGAACCGACGACCCGTTCGGAAGATCAAAAATGAGCTACCGAACGGTGGCGTGTTTCACCCGGCGGGCAGCGCGCAGACTAGAGCGAGCGGCGCCGCCAGGGATAATCTCCTCCGCCAGCGCAGGAGCCAAGCCGAAGAGAGGTACGTCATCGATGCGCGTCATAATGCTCGCACCGCCCGGTGCCGGGAAGGGCACCCAGAGCGAGCGGATCGCCGCCCGCTACGGGGTGCCGCACATTTCCAGCGGCGACATCTTCCGTGAGGAGTCCGCCGCCGGCACGCCGACCGGGCGGCGGCTGCGCGGCTACCTGGAATCGGGTGACCTCGTCCCCGATGACCTGGTGCTCAGCCTGGTCGAGGACCGGGTGATCACGGCCGTGCGGACCCGCGGCGGCTTCGTGCTCGACGGTTTCCCGCGCACGCTGGCGCAGGCCGAAGCGGCCGCGGTGATGGCCGGCAAGGCGCGGGCGAGCGCGCAGGCGGCGGTGTACCTGGACGTGCCGCAGGACGTCGTGATCGCCCGCATCACCGCCCGCGGCGAGGACCGCGCGGACGACTCGGCCGCGGTCGCCCGGCACCGCTTCGCCGTCTACCTGGAGAACACCCGGCCGCTGATCGACTACTACGCCGGGCGCGGGATCCTGGTCAAGGTGGACGGCGGCCCGGCGATCGACGCGGTGAGCCAGGAGATCTTCGCCGCCCTGGACCAGCTTCAGTAATCCGGCCAGTCCTTGCTGGCCGGCGGCGACCAGGGCAGGTCGAGGACCAGGAGGTCGAGCACCGGGGCGCCGTCGTCGTCGCCCCTGGTGCGCGCGAGCTTCCGCCAGCCCCAGGCGCGGCAGGCCGCCTGCGCGGCGCTCGCCGCCGGCCCGACGGTGAGCGTGGCCCGCTCCTCCTTCCGGCCGGCGAGCAGGAGCTCGTGCAGTTCCCTGCCGATTCCCTGGCGCCGCCAGGAGGCACGGACGAGCAGTTCGGTCACCGCGAACGTCCGGCCCGGGTGCTCGGTGGTGACCTCCTCGGGCAGCGGCGCGGTGAGCCCGCGCCACCACGAGGTGGCGGGCCGCAGCGGCAGCCCGGACGCGTACCCGACGAGGTACTGCCCGTGCCAGGCCGTGACCAGGGTGAACCCCGGCTGACGCCGCCGCACCCGCGCCCGCCGCACGGTCTCGGCATCCGGCTCCCGCCCGCCGGCCTCGGCGGCCAGCGCGAGCAGGTCCGCCGCCGCGGCGCCCGCCCCGGCGCCGTCAAGGACGCGGTACGTGATCTCGGACCCAGCCAACCAGGTATGCCTTTCCGTGCCAGTCGCCAGTCGCCAGCCGCCACCTTACGCCGCCGCCTTCGGGGCCGGCCTCCGCCGTCAAATTCGCCCGTTTTGCCACTTTTGCACAACCAGCGGCCCGGTAACGCCGTCACCAGAACGTAGGCGCCGGCTGACGCAGCGGCCGGCTCACG
This sequence comes from Actinomycetota bacterium, assembly GCA_027326205.1. Lineage (GTDB taxonomy): Bacteria > Actinomycetota > Actinomycetes > Streptosporangiales > Streptosporangiaceae > Trebonia. The sequence continues at coordinate 237 of DAHWEX010000223.1, read as the reverse complement.
TAAACACAGGCCGGCGACAACACAGGCCGGCGACCCGGCCCGGGCGGTCAAGCCGTGCGGCCGGGCTGGGCTGGACTGGGCTGGACTGGATAGGTGGGTGGGACGTATGCGTCGCAGCTGGGCAGTGGCCGCCTTCGTGGTCGCCGTGAGCGCCCTCGCGGCCTGCATGGCGCGGTTTCCCGCACCGGGCGCCGCCTACGGCGGCGCGGCGGCGGCGCAGGGCAGCCCGGTGCGGAC
>DAHWEX010000221.1 GCA_027326205.1 Actinomycetota bacterium | reverse complement strand
CTGTTGCAGGGTGCCCCGTTCGACATGCCCTCGGCGCTGCGGGTCGTCGTGGTCCCCGCGAACGACGGGTACCTGGTAATCGCCGCCGCTCCCTTCAGCGAGGCTTCCGGGTCGCTGAACGTCGTGGCGCGCGCGCTGGTGTTCGGCACCCCGATGCTGTTCGTCGCGTTCACCGGGGCGATCTGGCTGGTGACCGGGTCCACGCTGCGGCCGATCACGGCCCTGCGCCGGGGCGCGGCCCAGGTCACGGTGACGGGCGTGCCGGCCGACCTGCCGGTGCCCGAGGCGCGGGACGAGGTCCGCCTGCTCGCGCTGACCCTGAACGACATGCTCTCCCGGCTCGCGGCGGCGCAGCAGCGGCAGCGGGCACTGGTTTCGGACACCGCGCACGAGCTGCGGTCGCCGATCGCGTCCATCAGGACCCAGCTGGAGGTCGCCCTCGACTTCCCCGAGGGCCAGGACTGGGCGACGACGGCCCGCGACGTGCACGCGGACGTGCTCAGGCTCACCCGGCTGACCGAGGACCTGCTGCTGCTCGCCCGGCTCGACGAGCAGGCGGGCCTGGCCGCGCCGAACCGGCCGACCGCGAACGGCGGGCGGGCCGCCGTCGCGGAACTCGCGCGGCGCGGCCAGCCGGTCGACCTGGACGCGCTCAGCCGGTCCGTCGCCTGCCGGTACGCCGATGCCCGCGTCCCGGTGACGGTCACGGCCGCGCAGGCAGGCGCGGCGGGCGGTACCGGGCTGTCAGGCGGCGCCGTCCTGGTGAACGGCGTTCCCGAGGGTCTGGAACGGCTGCTGGTCAACCTGGTGGACAACGCGGTGCGCTACGCGAAGTCGGCGGTCACGGTGGCGGTCCGCCGGGACGGCGCCTGGGCCGAGCTGTCCGTCACCGACGACGGGCCGGGCATCGCCGCGGCCGACCGGGAACGGGCCTTCGGCCGGTTCACCCGGCTCGACGACGCGCGCAGCCGGGACGGCGACGAGGCCGGCGGCGCGGGCCTCGGCCTGGCCATCGTCCGGGCGACGGCGCAGGCCTACGGGGGCACGGCCTTCCTCGGGGCGGCCGGGGCCGCCCGCGGCGCGGCGGATGCCGCGGCATCCGGAGCTGGGCTGCGTGCCGTCGTCCGCCTCCCCGCCGCCGCCCGTCCAGCCTGACGGAGCGCCCCCCGCGACCGGGGTGAGGCTCTCATGATCCGCGCAGCAGCGGCCCGTTCGGTGAAATGGCGCCGGCCGGCCTTACCAGCGGCCTACCGGCAGGAGCGCGGCCACGGCCACCACGACGAACAGCAGGGTCAGGTAGGCGATGCTGAGGTGGAACAGGCGCATCGGGAAGGGCTTGTCGCCCCCGTCCGCGCGGACCTGGCGGTGCAGGCGGTGGGCTTCCAGCAGGAACCAGCCGCCCAGGCCCACCGCGGCGGCGGTGTAGAGCCAGCCGGCGTAGGGGGCCAGGGCCAGGGTCGCGGCGACCATCGCGTACGAGTACAGGACGATCTTGCGGGTGACCGCGACCGGGCTCGCGACGACCGGGAGCATCGGCACGTTCGCCCGCGCGTAGTCCTCCTTGAACTTCATCGCCAGGGCCCAGAAGTGCGGCGGGGTCCACAGGAAGATCACCGCGAACAGGACGATCGCGGGGACCGAGACCGCGTCGGTGACGGCCGCCCAGCCGACGAGGACCGGGAAGCAGCCGGCCGCGCCGCCGATCACGATGTTCGACGGGGAACGGCGCTTGAGCAGCAGCGTGTAGACGAAGACGTAGAACAGGATGGCCGCGTCGGCGAGCGCCGCGGCGAGCCAGTTCGCTTCGAGGCCGAGCAGCAGCGTCGCCCCCGCGCCAAGCGCGATGCCCCAGGCCAGGGCCTCGGCCGGCTTGACCGCGCCCTGCTGGTTGACCAGGGGACGGCGGCTGGTGCGCTTCATCAGCGCGTCGATGTCGCGGTCGATGTAGCAGTTGATCGTGTTCGCGCTGCCGGCGGCGAAGGTCCCGCCGATCAGCGTGACGAGGACGAGCTTCAGCGACGGCAGGCCGTGCTGGGCGAGCAGCATCGTCGGGACCGTGGTGACGAGCAGCAGCTCGATGATCCGTGGCTTCGTCAGCGCGATGAGCGCGCTGGCGACCGCCTGGGGAGTGCGCCGGGCGGGAGGCTGGCCGGTTGGCCGGCCAGCCTCCGCCGTGAGCGCCATGGGCGCTGAGGTCACTACTGCTCCGACTCTGGTTCGGCCTTGGTCTCCGGGGTGACCGCGGACTCGGGCAAGGCCGCTTCCGGGTCCTCCGCTATCTGGGCTACCATCTCGGCCACGGCCGGGTCTGTCATCGGCGGGGCCGGGACCGGACCCGGCTCCCTGGTGCCGATCGAGGTGAACGCCGCGTCAGTCGTCGTGTACTTCAGCTTCGGGCCGGAGTGCCTGGTCCGGAAGAGGAAGAACAGCGCGGCCGCGGCGACGATGAACGCCCCGTACGGCAGGGCGAACGTCATGATCGACCCGCCGAAGTACATGGCGGGCCCGTCAGCCAAATGCAGGACGGCTAGTGGCATGGTTGTCATTCCCCCTTCAGCTCAGCGCACGTAGAACAGAATCCAGAAAATGAACGTGACGATGGCGAGGTAGTTCCACACGACCGTGAAGCCACTCAGCGCCGACTGGAACCGCTGCACCTCGTACGCCTGCGCATAGGTGGGCGGCTGTTCCACGAAAGAGATCTCCGGGATGCTCCGGCTGCGGGCGATCAAGATCTCCAGCCAGATCATCGCCGCCAGCCAGGATACGAGCGCCACCGGGTAGAACCCGACGAAGACGCTCGCGAAGCCCGACTGGCCTGGCTGGAACGGCAGGTTGAGCAGCTCGTTGACCTGGAGCGACACCGCCGCCAGGCCGAAGACCAGCGTGACGATCGCGATCATGAACCAGTTGCGCTTGCTGCCGCGCTTGATCAGCTGCAGGCCCACGGTCTGGATGACCGCGCTGACCACGATCAGGCCGGTGATCGTCTCGCCGTAGTGGTTCGACGGGATCCTGGTCGAACTCGGCAGCCACATGCCGTGGCCGTTCGACGAGAACAGGTAGAAGTACGCGAACGCGAACGCTCCGAACAGGAACGACAGCGCGCCGATGGCCAGCCTGCTGCCCGTCCAGGCCGCGTTGAGCGCGGCCTCATGGTAGAAGGCCGCTTCCTCGGTGGCCCGGGTAGCGGCCTCGCCGCTACCCGGGGCGGTGATCTCCGCCATTGCTTTCCTATTCCTCCGATCCGGTGCTCGCACCGGCCGGTGCCAGCGCGCCGCCGATCACGCCGGCCGGCGGATGCAGGTCCGCTACCGGCAGCGCGTCCGGGTCACCGTACTCGTACGGGCCGGACAGGATGACCGGAACGTACTCGAAGTTGTCGGCCGGGGGCGGGCTCGGGACCTGCCATTCCAGGCCACGGGAGTTCCACGGGTTCTGCGGCGCCTTCTTCCGCCAGACCACCGTGGACATCACGAAGTTGAAGATGAAGACGCACATGCTGCCACCCAGGCAGAACGCGGAGACGCTCACCCAGTCGTTCAGGGTCTGCAGGTTCGCCGCGTACTCGAAGACCCGGCGCGGCTGCCCCAGCATGCCCGCCGCGAACAGCGGCATGAACGTGGAGTTGAACGCCAGGAACATCGTCCAGAAGTGGATCTGGCCGAGCCGCTGGTTCATGGAGATCCCCATGACCTTCGGCAGCCAGTAGTAGATGCCGCCGAAGAACGCGAAGAGCAGGCCGCCCATGATCGTGTAGTGGAAGTGCGCCATCACGAAGAAGCTGCCGTGCGCGGTGGTGTCCGCCGGGACGTCGCTCAGGAACACGCCGGAGATGCCGCCGAACAGGAAGTTGATGAACAGCGCTATCGCGAACAGCATCGGCACGGTCAGCCGGATCTTGGCCTTCCAGAAGGTGCCCATCGCCACCAGGAAGATGAAGCCGGTCGGGATGGAGATCAGCTCGGTCGTCAGCATGAACAGCGGCCGCATGTCCGGGTCCATGCCGGAGTCGAACAGGTGGTGCTGCCAGACGAAGAACGACAGGATGGCGACGCCGAACATGCCGGCCACGCTGATCTTGTAGCCGAACAGCGGCTTCCTGGTGAAGACCGGGATCATCTCGGACACGATCCCGAACCCCGGCAGCGCCAGGATGTAGACCTCGGGATGGCCGAAGAACCAGAACAGGTCCTCGTAGAGGTAGCTCGACCCGCCGAGTTGGTTGACGAAGAACGCGGTCTGCACCGTCCGGTCGGTGATGATCATGTACATGCCGCCGACCAGCACCGGGGCGGCCAGCACGAGCAGGAAGCCCGTGGTCAGCATCGACCAGACGAAGGCGGGCAGCCGGGACCAGCGCATGCCGGGCGCCCGGTAGCAGATGATCGTGACGACCAGGTTGAAGCCGGCGCAGATGACCGAGATGCCCATCAGGCCGAACGCGACCGCGTACGCGTCCATCCCCTCCCCGGCCTGGATGGACAGCGGCGCGTAGCCGGTCCAGCCGGTCGGGAACCCGCCGTCGAGGAAGGCCGAGAGCAGGATGATGTAGGCGCAGGGGGTGAGCCAGAAGCTCAGCGCCTCAAGCCTCGGGAACGCCACCCGCTTGGAGCCGATCATGATCGGGACCAGGTAGTTGCCGAACGGGCCGACGATGACCGAAGTCATCATCATCATCATCATCGTCCCGTGCTCGCCGACCACCTGCAGGTACATCGTCGGCGACATCACGTGGTAGCTCGGCGACAGCAGTTCGGTCCTGATCCCCATCGCCAGCAGGCCGCCGGTGAAGAAGTAGATCAGCATGCCGATCAGGTACTGCAGGCCGACGACCTTGTGGTCAAGGGTGAACCTGAAGTACTTCGCCATCCCGTTGCCGTTGCCGTTGAAACCGCTCTCGTGCAGGGAGACGTTCCTGTTCAGCGGCTTGCCGAGCATCTGGCGGACCAGGTCGTTGAAGACACCGAGGCCGATCAGCCAGCCCAGGATCAGGAAGGCGTAGCCGATGACGATCGCGAAGTCGTTGTTGTCGGACGTGCCGACCTGCTGGTACTGGCTGGCGATGAAGTTGCCGAGCCAGTGGCCGAAGTAGTAGCCGGCGACCGCGCCGGCCAAGGCGGTGAGGACGTTCGGGCGCATCCACCAGCCACGTTCCCTGGGGGTGGCACCCGGTTCACCGCCGCCGGGCGCGTGCGCGCTCTCCGGCTGGGCTTCGATAGCCATATAGGGTTACCTCGCTCCTCTTCCTACGGCTGTTCCGGGTCGGCCGGGTTGTAATAGCCGCCGCCCGCGCCGGTGAGACCGAGCGCCGCGTTGACCTTGCCCAGGTTGAGGGTGGTCGGGTCATAGGTGAGCGCGTACGGGGGCAGCATCTTGGTGACGCCCGCCATCGTCGCGGCGGTCGTCTTCGTCCACGCCAGGAAGCCCGAGACCGACATGACCTGGCCCGTGTCGTACATCGAGCCGTGCCAGATGCCGCACAGCTCGTCGCAGCGGACCTGGAAGTCGCCCGTCACGGTCGCCGTCGTGTAGGCGACGTTGTTCACCCCGGGGTTCGCGTCGGCCTTCACGCCGAGCGTGTACGCCCAGAAGGAGTGAATGACGTCGAGCGACGTGACGTTGAACTGGACCGGCTGGTTCACCGGGATCACCAGCTGCGTCGTCTCGAAGCCGCCGAACTGCGGGTACCGGAACGTCCACGCCCACTGCTGGCCGATCACCTGGACCTGCAGGATGTTGTTCGTGCCCGGCGCCCAGCTCGTCGCGCTCGCCGCCGGGGGCATGCCGTTCCTGAAGACCGGCTGCGGGCCCTGGCCGGCGCCGGCCCCGGCCGGGTTGATCAGCTCGACCGTGCCGTAGACCGCGAGGGCCAGCACGATCGCGCTGGTGCCGGCGATCCAGGTGGTCTGAACCTTGACGTTGCCGTGCAGCGGCGCGGCGTCGGTCTCGTCGCCCGGCTGCTGCCGCCAGAAGGCCAGGGCCCAGCCGAAGTACAGCAGGACGCCGATGACCACCGGAGTGGCGATGGTGCCGAGGACCGTGATGTCGGTCGCCTGGCTCGCCGCCTGCACGGACGCGCGGCCCGGGGGCATGTGCGGACCCCAGACCAGCGCCACGAGCAGGCAGCCGATGATGCTCAGCACGATCCAGATGGTGAGCAGCCAGGCGGCGTCGTTGCGCCCGGACCGGGCGCCGCTGCCGGGTGTCAGTGCCTCGGTGGCCATCAGGCCTGCACCTCCATCTCGCCCGCCATGTAACCCGGCGTGCTCATCGGGCCGCCGTTGCCGTCCACGTAGCCGAGGCCGCACGGCACGAAGCACTGCCAGCGGTAGCTGCCCGGGGTGCCCGGCGTCTTGAAGCTGAACTTGACCACCGTGTGCGGGGAGCCCGCGTCGGCCGGGGCCACGCACGGGGAAGTGCCGCACAGGTTGTTGTTCTCGGCCACCGTGGTCGGCGACGCGATCGGGACGTTGAGGCCCAGGCCCGGGATCGCGAACGTGTGCTGCACCGCGCAGTTCGCCCACGAGTTGAAGGTCGTGAGCGCCTGCGACGCGGACAGCGTCTTGCCGTTGTAGTACTGCACGTTCTCGACGTTCCCGGTGGTGCCCGCGACCTTGCCCCACAGCGGGTTGCGCAGCGGCGTGCAGCCGTCGTAACCGAGGATGGTGACGTTCACCGTGGTGTTCGCGGGAACCGCGAAGTACGTCGTGTGGTCAAACTGCTTAGTCGACGGGTTCTGAATAAAGTAGGTAACCCAATCGGGCTTATTGGTTACCGTCGTCTGCGCCGCGGTCATCATGGTGACGTTCACCTGACCGCCTTGCGCGTACGGCATGTAGTTCTCGGTCTGCGGTTGCGCGCCAATGATGTCGAACACGACCCATAGCACGCCCGCGACAACCGCTAGGAAGGCCACCACTAGGGTCGCCACCCGAGCCGGTAGAGACACCGGATCCACCTCGTTCCCGCGCAACCGCCTCAAGCGGTTGCGCCCAGCTATGGCCAAGCTCATGCGTTCGCCAGCGGTGAGAGGGCCATGACGATCCGGTGTCGTTCGCTTGCGGGACCCGACTCGTTACCGTCTTGTTACAACCGTCCAACCGCGGGCGTGCTGCCCACTTACGCCCCGATGGTGACGGTGGTTGCGGCGCATGCGCAACCGTCGGACCGCTGCATGACAAAATTGTCATGCGGCGCCCCGGCGAGCGGCGTATTGCGCGACGTCCCGGGTTAGGGCAGACTCACAATCGATTGCAACACGGTCGGGTAACAAGTCCGCCACGACGCCCCCCACCTGTTGACCATGTAAAAACCCCCAGACAACATCAAGGCGGAGCTGATCGGACAGAGGCAGGTGAACGTGACACATCTGGGGCGAATCCTCGTCGTCGACGACGAGCCCAGGATCCGTTCGTTCATCGGCCGCGCGCTCACCGGCGCCGGCTACGTGACCGAGCTCGCCGCCAGCGGGGCCGAGGCGCTGCGCACCTGTGCCGCCGCACGCTACGACCTGGTCATCCTGGACCTGGTGATCGGCGACATGGACGGCCGCGAGGTGCTCTCCGGGCTGCTGTCCAGCCGCCCGGACCAGGCCGTGATCGTGCTGTCCTGCGTCGCAGACGTCGCCGCCAAGGTCGACCTGCTCGAGCTCGGCGCGCAGGACTACCTGACCAAGCCGTTCTCGCTCGCCGAACTGCTGGCCCGGGTCCGGGTCCAGCTGCGCGGCGAGCCGCCCCACGACGACACGGGGCCGGCTAACACCGGGGCCGGTCCCCGGCCGCTGATGCCGCCGCTGGCCGCGCCGCGGCCCGCTTCCGGCGGCCACGTTTCCGGTGAGGTCATCCGGGTCGGCCAGGTGTGCCTGGACGTCGGGAAGCTCGTCGCGGACATCGGGCAGGGGCCGGTGCCGCTCACCCGGCTGGAGTTCCTGCTGCTGCGCGAGCTCGCCGAGCACGCCGGGCGGTCCGTGTCCAAGGGCAGCCTGCTCGCCTCCGTCTGGGGCTACGACTTCGACCCCGGCTCCAACGTGGTGGACGTGTGCGTCCGGCGGATCAGGTCGAAGCTGGGCTTCGACCTGATCAAGACCGTACGGGGTGAGGGCTATCAGCTCGTCTCCCGTTGACGTCGCCGCCTCGGGCCGCGCGGCTCCCGCATGGCTGCTTTCGCTCCGCTGGCCGTTCAACCCGGCCGCGCTCGACGTGCTCTGGGGTGCCTTCTCCGCGCTCAACCTCATCTCGATCTACTGGTTCGCCTACTGGGAGACGATCCCCTTCCACTTCATCTGGATCAGCCTGACGCTGCTCTACGGATACCGCTCGTGGCCGACCGGGCCGACGATGTGGATCCTCAGCGCCGTCATGATGACCACCGCCTCCGGCATCGGCCTCGACGTGTGGCGCGGCAGCGAGCCTCCCGAGGAGCTGACCGAGGTTCCGCTGATGGCGGCCGTGTTCGTCGTCACGGTCTGGCACAGCCAGCGCAAGCAGGCCGCGGAGCGGTCGCACCGCCTGGTCAGCGAGCAGAACGCCCGGCTGCTCGACGCGCAGCGGCAGTTCCTGCAGGACGCGGCGCACCAACTGCGCACACCGATCACGATCGCGCTCGGGCACGCCGAACTGCTCGCCGGCACCGTCGAGGGGCGGCAGGAGAGCGAGGACATCGAGGTCGTCATCGGCGAGCTGAACCGGCTGCGGCACATCTCGGAGCGGCTGCTCCTCATCGCGGCCGCGGGCGACCCGGCGTTCCTGCACCCCGAGCCGGTCGTGCTCGATCACCTCGTCGCCGAGTCCGTCCGCCGCTGGCGGCCGACCGCCGACCGGAGCTGGCGGATCGGGCACCTCGACCAGGTGACCGTGCGGGCGGACCGGGAGCGGCTCGGCCTGGCGCTCGACGCGCTGCTCGAAAACGCGGTGCGGCACACCGCCAGCGGCGATGCCATACAGTTGTCTGTCATCCGGGGCTACCCTGGAATGCCCGCGCGGATCGTCGTCGCGGACGCCGGCTGCGGCATCCCCGAGGACGAGCTGCCGCACATCTTCGACCGGTTCCGCACCGGCGACGACGGGCAGTCACGGGGCACCGGCCTGGGGCTCCCGTTGGTGCGCGCGGTGGCCCGGGCCCACGGCGGCGACGTGACCGTGCGCAGCACCCACGGCCAGGGCAGCGAGTTCGAGCTGACCCTGCCGGCGCCCGGGCGGCCTGCGCTGCTCGCGGCGTCGGCCGCTCTCGCCGACCGGACGGGGCTGCCCGACCGGCCAGGGCAGAACCGGACGCCGAGCGCGGTGATAGCAGAAGATCAAGGGAGTTCCAGGTGACGATCACGATCAGCGTGCCGGGCGCGGTGCGGCGGACGGCCGCACTCGCCCGGCGGCACAAGGTGATCACGGCGGTCACCGCGCTGTTCGCCGCGGCCGTCATCGGGGTCAGCGTGGCGACGAGCGGGTCGGCGGCGCCGAACTACCCGGCCGCCGCCAGCTTCACGCTGCCGGTCCTCGGCGATTCCGGCAAGCAGCTTTCGCTCGGCCAGTACGCCGGCAAGCCGGTCATCGTGAACTTCTTCGCCTCCTGGTGCCCGCCCTGCCAGGCGGAGACGCCGCTGCTCGCGACCTGGTACAGGCAGGAGGGCGGCCGGGTGGCCCTGCTCGGGCTGGACGAGAACGACACCACCGCGGACGCGCAGAAGTTCGCCGCGGCCAAGGGCGTCAGCTACCCGGTCGGCTTTGACCCGAAGACCACCGCGGCGAGCGCCTACGGCGTCGTCGCCCTCCCGCAGACGTTTTTCCTCAACGCGCAGCACCGCATCGTGGACCACCTCTACGGTGCGGTGACCAAGGCCGAGCTCGCCACGGGCCTCGGCCTGATGAAAGGGTGACCACGCCATGACAACCCCTACCCAGACTGAGCCGCCCTTCGTGCCGCTGCGGCACAGCGGCTGGGCCACCAGGCGCACCCCGCTGCGGGTGTTCGTCATCCTGGCCCTCGTGGCCGCCGCCGTCGTGGTCACCTCCCTGTCGCACAAGCCGTCGCAGTCCCAGCGGGCCAGCGACCTGGCCGGGTACTTCAAGGACGTCCAGGGCGGCGTCGGGTCCTGCGCGGCCGGCCTGCATGACGCGGAGAACGCCTACGGCCAGTTGCTCAGCGGGAGCGTCGCCCTGACCAAGAACGCGCAGTCCGTCTTCACGTACGGCGAGTCGAACTGCACGCTGGCGAGCAACGAGGCACTGAGCAACTTCGGCAACTACCAGGTCGCGCAGTCGCTGGCCTCGTTCAACCTCGACGCCGCCGACAACGACATCCTCAGCTGGTCGTTCGACGCCAGCGCCGCCCAGGCGGACATGCTCGCGGTGCTGCGGGCGACGGTTCCGGCGGCCCGGGCGAGCGCGCAGGTCACGCTGAACGCCGCGCTGCTGAAGCTCGATGACCAGCGGGCCGTCATCGACGGGAGCTGGACCGCCGCGAAGCGGGCCACCGGCGCCAGCGCGCCGCTGCCCGCCCTGCCGACCTGGACGCCGCCGGCCTCCTGACCACGGGCACGGCCTGGGGCAGCCGGTCAGCCGGTCAGGCGCGAGGCGCACCGCGCGCGTCCGGCTGAGCACGGTCCCGGCGGTATGAGCCCGCGGCCGCGCGCGGGTCCGCTAGCCTGGCGGCATAATTTCCGGCGCCGCCGTCGTTGCACCGGTCGGGGAGCCTGGGCCATGCGCCCGTAATCCTTAGTGCGCCCTCAGCTTTCTTTCAGGTTGGCGGCGCTTACTAGATAATGAGGACGTACGACAAGGACGCCTCGGCAGGCGCGTACCACACACGCTGTTCTCTGTGAAGGCGAGATAGATGCACGACGACGACAGTGGTAGCGACCAGCGCAGCGGCTGGCAGCCACCGGAGTACGTGAGTCCCTGGATCCCGGCGTCGAACCCGGATGACGAGGATTCCGGAAGCGCGTCCCGTGACAGCTCGGCGGCGAGTGGCCGGCCACCGCAGGACGGCGAGACGTTGGCCTTCGGCAACCCGGCGGCGTACCAACCGGGCGGTTACCCGCCGCCGGGGTACCCGCCGCCCGGGTACGGACAGCCGGGCTACGGACAGCCGGGCTACGGCGGCTACGGGCCGCCCGGCTACGGCCAGTACCCGTGGAGCGGGTACGGCACGCCGCCGCCGCCGCGCGGCGGGTTCGGCCGGGCGCTGGCGTACGTGGCCGTCGCCGTGCTCGCGGCCGCCGCGGGCGCGGGGGCCGCCGTGGCGCTGAACCGCTCCTCCCCGGCCAGCGGTTCCTCGGCCAGTTCCCCGCTGTTCAACGGAAGCGGAAGCGGCAGCGGAAACGGCGGGGGGACCGGGAACGTCAGCCCGTACCCGTCGGCCGGCGCTGGTTCGGGCAACGGCGACTCCGGCGCCGCCAGCGCGGGCAGCGGTTCGCTGAACGCCAGCGCGCTCGCCGCCAAGGTCGACCCGGGCATCGTCGACGTCACCTCGAGCCTCTACAGCGGCAACACCGCGGAGGGCACCGGCATGGTGCTCACCTCAGGCGGCCTCGTGCTCACCAACAACCACGTCATCGACCAGTCGACCAGCGTGACGGCCACGGTCGTGACCACCGGCAAGACCTACAACGTCAAGGTCGTCGGCTACGACTCGACCGACGACGTCGCGATCTTGCAGCTTGAGGGCGCGTCCGGCCTGAAGACCGTCTCGCTGGGGAACTCGAGCAAGGCCAAGGTCGGCGACGCGGTGCTCGCGCTCGGGAACGCCGGCGGCCGGGGCGGGCTCCCGTCAACCGCGCAGGGCACCGTCCAGGCGCTGGACCAGTCGATCCAGGCGAGCGACCAGGGCGCGGGCACCACCGAGAACCTGCACGGGATGATCGAGACGAACGCGCCGATTCAGGCCGGCGACTCCGGCGGGCCGCTGGTCAACGGCAGCGGGCAGGTCATCGGCATGGACACCGCGGCCAACACCTCCTCCGGCATGATGTTCGGCGGCTACTCCACCCAGGCCACCCAGGGTTTCGCGATCCCGATCAACACCGCCATCTCGATCGCCGGCTCGATCGAGTCCGGCAAGGCATCCGCGACCGTGCACATCGGCCTGGCCGGGTTCATCGGCGTGAGCGTCGCCGACGCGTCGAGCCCGCAGGGCTGCTCGGCCGCCGGCAACGGCTTCGGCGGCGGCTTCGCCCAGTCCCCGGTGAGCTCGGGCGCGCTGATCTGCTCGGTGTCCAACGGCTCGCCGGGCGCCAGGGCCGGCCTGCAGGCCGGCGACGTGATCACCTCGGTGAACGGCACCGCGGTCAGTTCGGCGACCGGGCTGACCACGCTGACGTCCGGCTCTCACCCGGGCGACCAGTTCGCGATCACGTACGTTGACCAGAACGGGGCTCAGCACACCGGAACGGCCACCCTGAGCGGCGTGGCCAGGTAACCTCCCCGCGTTTCCGGTCAGCCGACGTTTCCGGTCAGCCAGCTGCTCAGGGCCAGCTCGGCTTCGACGATCTTGGCGGCCTCCACGTACTCGCCCTGGGTGTGGGCTATCTCGGAGATGCCGGGGCCGTAGTTGACCGCCGGGATGCCGAGTTCGGCGAACCGGGCCACGTCGGTCCAGCCCAGCTTGGCCCTGGGCTCGCCGCCGACCGCCTTCGCGAAGTCGGCGGCGGGTCCGCCGGTCAGGCCCGGCCGGGCGCCGGGGGCCGAGTCGAGGATCTCGACCTCCCAGGCCGCGAACAGGTCCCGCACGTAGTCCTGGGCCGCCTGCTCGCCGCGGTCGGGGGCGAAGCGGTAGTTCACCGTGACGACGCACTCGTCCGGGACGACGTTGCCGGCCACGCCGCCCGTGACCGCGACCGCGTTCAGGCCCTCGTGGAACTCCAGCCCGTCGACCACCGGCCTGCGCGGTTCCCATGCCTGGAGGATGTCCAGGATCTTGCCCGCCTCGTGGATCGCGTTCCGGCCCCGCCACGAGCGGGCCGTGTGCGCTCGCGCGCCCCGCGCGGTGACAGCCGCCCGCAGGGTGCCCTGGCAGCCGCCTTCCACCACGCCGCCGCTCGGCTCGAGGAGGACGGCGAAGTCGGCCCGCAGCGTCTCCGGGGCGTCGCGGCTGAGCAGGTACAGGCCGTTGCGGGCGGCGTCGACCTCTTCGCACTCGTAGAACACGTAGGTCACGTCGCGGTTCGGCTCGGTGAGGGCGGCCGCGAGGCGCAACTGGACCGCCACCCCGGACTTCATGTCTGACGTGCCTACTCCGGAAAGCACGGCCCGTTCTGCATCCCATTGTGCGGGGAAGTTGGCGGCGTGCGGCACCGTGTCGATGTGACCGGCCAGCACCACTGCCTCCCGGCGGCCGGACCCCGCGCCGGCCCGGGCGGTACGCGCGACGAGCGTGTTGCCGTAGCGGGTCACCCGCAGGTGCGGCAGGCGGCGCAGCGCCCGTTCGATCGCGTCCGCGAGCGGGCCCTCGTCGCCGCTGACCGAGGCGATGTCGACAAGGGCGGCGGTCAGTTCGGGGGCCGCTGCGTGCAGGTCAAGGTCATGGTCCACCGGATCAACCTACCGGGCCTAGGCGACCTCGACCGATGGCTGGCGGGCCATCGCCCGGGCCGCGCTGCGCAGCGCGGCGACGATCACCGCGACGGACGGCCGGATCACGGACGCGGTGCGGGCGACCGCGAACACGTCCCTGGCCAGGTCGAGGCCGGCCGGCAGTTCCCTGACCACGACGCGCCGCTCGTAGGCGCCGACCGCGAGCCTGGGCATGATCGCGATGCCGAGGCCGCGCGCGACCAGGTTGGCGACCGTGCCGAGGCCCTCGAACTCGGACGGGACCGGCGGGGTAAGGCCGACGGCGGCCAGCAGGCGGTCGGCGGCCTGCCGGGACGGCTCGCCCGCGGGGGCGGCGAGCCAGGACTCGTTGCGCAGCGCGCGCAGGTCCACCGGGCGGTCCGGGTCGGCGGCCGCGTGGTCCCTGGCCACCACCAGGATGAGCGGGTCCCTGACCAGGTGGTAGTAGCTCAGCACGCCGTGCCCGGCGTCGGCGGCCTCCAGGTCGGCCGACATCCGGCCCGTCCAGTCGTCGACGATCGCGACCTCGACCTCACCCGACTTGACCAGCTGCAGACCGTCCTCCGGTTCCGCCTCGCGCAGCAGCAGCGACAGGTGCGGGTGCTCCTTGAGGCTCCGCGCCAGGGCGGGGGCGAACGCCACCGCGGCGGACGGGAACGCGGTCACCACGACGCGGCCGCTCGGCTGGGCGGCCTGCGCGGACAGGTCGGCCTCGGCGGCCTCGACCATGGCGAGGATGCGCTCGGCGTGGACGGCCAGGCGCCTGCCCGCGTCGGTCAGCCCCGCGCTCCGCGCGGTCCGGTCGAGCAGCGGCGTGCCCGCCTCCTTCTCGAGCACCGCGAGTTGCTGGGAGACCGCGCTCGGCGTGTAGCCCAGGGCCTCGGCGGTGCGGGCGATCGAGCCTCGGGCCGCGAACTCGTGCAGCATGCGGAGCCTGCGGATATCAAGCATCAACAAATCTTACTCTGGCTTAGCTGTGATCAGCGCTAGGACTAACGCTCGAATTCGTCTGTCAGCTCGCGGCGGCGTAGGCGCTGGTGCCCGCGAGCACCACCATCACCACGGCTGCGCCCCTGGTCAGCCAGTGCATCGGGATCAGCTTGAGCACGCGCCAGCCGAGCGTGACGGCGGCGGCCGCGGCCACCCACAGGGCCAGCGTCGCGCCGATGCCCACCGAAACCGGATCGTGGAACCGCGCGGCCAGGCTGACCGTCATGAACTGGGTCAGGTCGCCGAACTCCGCGAGGAACACGACCGCGAAGGCGGTGCTGAACACGGGCCAGAATCCGTTGCGCAGCCCGTCCCTGCCGGTGTCCTCGTCCTCCCCCGCTTCCCCCTTCTGCCGCCAGAGCAGCACCGCGCCGATGAGGAACGCGCCGGCCGCGCCAGCCTCCACGATGTGGTGCGGCAGCAGGCTGAGCGCGCCGCCGGCGGCAACCCCGAGCACCACCTGGGCGAGGAACGCGGTCGCGGCGCCGCTGAAGACCACGCTCGGGCGGTACCGGCTCGACAAGATCAGGCAGGCGAGGATCGTCTTGTCAGGCACTTCTGCGGGGAGCACGGCCAGGAAGGTCGCGCCGGCTGCGGTCAGGCTCATCGTGGGAGCTCCGTCGGTCAGGGCCGCGCCGGCTGCACTGCGGGCGGACCCGAGCCTCCGGCACGGCAGCACTATCGCTGGCCCGAAATACCGGGACATCGGCTGTCGGCCGAAGGTCTCGCTCAGGCCGCGCCTGACGGACGGCCCCCGGGAACCGGACTCGGCTGGTCAGCGTCTTGCCTGGCCACCAAGCCGCGATTGTCGGCATCCCGGCGAGGGAGCTACTCCCCTTCGCGCCCTTCATCTTAGAGGAACCGGGTCGCTCGGCAAGGCCCAGCGGGGACGCCGGCCGCCCGGAAACCCGAACCGGACAATGGCGAACGGCCGACTACCACCCCTAGTCGGCCGTTCGCGCCGGAAAACAGTCCCTCCGCGAGGACGTCTCCAGTCGCCGACCTTAGCGGATCGGCGTGCGCGAGTTTCCCGCCCGTAAGGGCTTTTCCGGGTTTTCCTGCGGAAATCGGATGCTGCCCAGGTACGGCATGTCCTTAATGGTGATCTCGCGGTACTTCGTGGTGACCGCCCCGGCCTTGCGCAGGTCCTTCAGCACCCGCTCCGCGGTGGACACCGCCACGCCCGCCAGGTCGCCGAGTTCGCCCTGGGTGATGGGCAGCCGGAGCGTGCCGTCCGGTCTGGGCTCCGCGTGCCGTTCGCCCAGTTCGTACAGGACCTGGGCGACCCGCTCCTTCGCGTCCCAGACGCGCTCCGCCGCGCGCCGCTCGGTGGCGGAGCGCATCTTGGACAGCAGGTACGTGGTGAGCGCCGCCTGGGCCGCCGGGGACCGGCCGGTGGCCTCCATGAAGCCGGTGCCGCCGATCTTCAAGGCGGTGACCGGGCCGACGGCGCGGGCCGTCGCCGTGCGCGGCTTGCGGTCGAGCAGGGAGAACTCCCCCACCAGGTCCCCGCGGGAGCGGATGGCGAGCGTCGTCTGCGCGCCGCTCTCCGCCTCGACGATGACCTTGACCAGTCCGCTGATCACCACGTAGACGTAGTCGCCGACCTCGCCCTGGACCAAGAGGATCCGCTCGTCCTCGAAACGGTGGTACTCGCCGACGGCGAGCACCACGGCCCGCTCGGTGTCCGGGAGGTCAGCGATGAAGCTGTCCTTCGGCCACCGGTCGTTATTAGCACGGGTCACTACCGGCCTCCGTACCTGTTCGCGCACCGCTGTTGCGGCCAAAGGGGTTAGCGATGTTGGCACACAATCGAGTGTGCCAGATCTCTTGGGCGATAGCAGGATCTAACACAGCCAGCCACGGAAACACGCATTAGGCTATGTCCTGGGACCGGGGAGTAAAAATATGGAAGTCGCGGGGACTGGCGGGAGCGCCGGGCCCGGTGCGGAGCGTGCCGGGAATTCGGCCTGGCGCAGGCAGCGGCAACCGGGCCGCGCGCTGCGCATGGGTTTCGTGCTCGATGTCGCGGGATACGGCAAGCGGGCGGTACCCGACAGGGACACCGTGCAGCAGCGCCTGCGGCGGCTCGTGGTCGCGTCGCTCGCGGAATGCGGGCTGGCGCTCGGCACCCGGACCGCCGACCGCCAGTCGGTCGATCACCAGTGGACGGGGGACGGGATCAACGGCGTCCTGCCGCCGGACGTCGACGCGCCCGCCACCCTCAGCGTGCTGATCAGGTCGCTGGCCGTCGGCCTGCGCGCGGACAACGCACGCCACTGCGACCGGATCAGGCTGCGCATGGCCGTGGGCGTGGGGCTCATCGAGCGAAGCGCGGCCGGCTTCGGCGGCCCGGTGATCGTGGACATCAACCGACTGGTGGACAGCGGGCCGCTGCGAGCCGCGCTTGACGCCGAGCCGGCCGCCGACCTGGTCGTCGCGATTTCCGACCAGGCGTACACCCTGATCGTCCAGCCGGGCTATCCGGGAATTCCGGCCAGCCAGTTCACCAGGGCGAGCGTCACGGCGAAAGAATTCTCCGGATCTGCCTGGATATGGCTATCGAGCCGGCAATGGGGCGAGGCGGTCTATCTCCCGCTCGGCCCGGCCGATCCCCGGGAGGTCGGCGGGTACCGGGTCGTCGCCCGGCTGGGTCCGGGGTCGGCCGGGACCGTGTACCTGGCCAGCGGCGGCGGCGAGGCCGAACCCCGCTGGGCCGCGCTCAAGGTGTTCGACCAGCGCGTGGCCGGCGATCCCGACGCGCGGCGCCGCCTGCCCTTCGGCGCGCTCGCGGCCAGGGTGGTGCACGAATCAGGCATCGCCGCGGTCATCGACGCCGACACCCGCGACGAGGCGGACCAGCCCTGGGTGGCGAGCACCCTGGTGCGCGGCCCGTCGCTGGCCGCCGCGGTCGCCGAGACCGGACCGCTGCCCGGCGACGCGGTGGGCTGGATCGCCCTCGACCTCGCCCGCGCGCTCGCCACGCTGCACGAGAGCGGGCTCACCCACCACGCGGTCTCCCCGCGCAACGTGCTGCTCGACTCCGCCGGGCCGGTGCTCACCGACTTCGGCGTCAACCGGAACGCGCTGTTCACCGGGCCGGGCACCGAGGCAGACGACGTGCTCATGCTGGGCGCGACGCTGTTCTTCGCCGCGACCGGCCGCTCCGCGTGGGCCGGCCGCTCCGTCACGTCCCCGGCCGACCCGCCCGACGACCCCGACCTGACCGGTTGCCCGTCCTGGCTGGCGCCCGTCGCGGCGTCGTGCCTCGCCGCCGCACCGTCGCGGCGGCCGCCCGCCAGGGCGGTGCACGGGTGGCTGGCCGGCGAGGGCGGCCCGCGGCCCCGGTCCTGGCTGCCCGACCCGGTCGCCGCCCGCATCGCCGAGCACCGGGCCCTCCCGCCGTCGCGCGCGCGCCCGCGGCGGCAGCGGTAAAAAGCGGGCCGGCCGGAACCCGTCCGGTTCCGGCCGGCTGTGCCGTGAGCTACCGCTGGACGGGTGCCGCCGACCCGGTGACCAGGGGCAGGCGGGCCGGCCACGTGGTCAGGTACTCGTCGAGCGGGTCCAGCTTCAAGGGCGAGTCGCGGTTGACCCGGGCCGCGGCCAGCGTGGCCAGGTCGACCAGGCGCTGAGCGCTGCGGGCGCTGGTGAACTTGCCCGCGTAGGCCGCCGCCACCGCGCTGCGCTCCGCGCGGTTGGCCAGCACGTCCCCGATGCGCAGCAGCCACTGCGCGGCCGGGGTGTCCGCGGCGACGAGAAAGCGGTCGTCCGGTGTGGCCTCGGGGACGCCGCCGATCGCGGAGGCGAGGACCGGGACGCCGAGCGCCTCGTACTCCAGGGCCGCCACGCAGAACGTCTCGATGAAGCCGGGGATGACCCGCGTCGGGAAGATCCCCACCTCCGTGGCGGCGCGCAGGCACTGGGCGTCGTGGGAGCTGAGGTTGCGCAGCACCGTCAGGTTCGGCACCTGCCGCGCCTGCTCGACGAGCCGGTCGCCGAGGGAGCCCGTGCCAGCGATGACGAACTCCAGTTCGGGGCGGGTCGCGGCCGCGATGTCGGCGATCGCCGCGATCGTGTCGAGGCCCTTCTCCTCTTCGAGGCGGCCGAGCGTCGAGATCAGGACCGAGTCCTGGCGCAGCCCGGAGCGGTGGCGGAACTCCCGCAGTTGCTCCGGGTCCGGCTGCGCGTAGGCGGCCGGGGGCAGGCCCGGGTAGCGCAGCACGATCGACTCGGCGATCATGTCGGCGAGCCTTGACCCGCCGACGGCCTCCGCGCCCGCCAGGAACCGCTGCGCCGTGTAGTGCGACACGGTGGCGAGGACATCGCCGCGCATGACGTCGCCGAACAGCGGGCCGGCCGAGCCGTCGGCCAGGTGCTCGCACACCGACTCCAGGACGTCGCTGCCCTCGATGCTGTGGATGACCACCGGACGGCGGCCGGTGAGCGCGAGCGCGTCGGCGACCCTGTTCGCGATCGCCGCGTGCGGGTCGATGTAATAGGTGTTGATGACGTCGACGTCGTGGTCGAGGACGACCCGGTAGAGCTCGGCCGCGACCGCGCGCAGCAGGTGGCCGTCCGGGACCCGGCGATTTCCGCGCACTTCCCGCACGTGATGGACCTGGACCCCCGCGCCCGCGTCGTCCTCCGGATCCTCGGAAACGCCGCAGTACGTGACCTGGTGCTGCTCGACCCCGGTGAGCACGGCGAGCGCGGTGTTGTTCCATAGCGCCTGCTTTGCGTGCCCCGACCGATAAGGCGGGTACTTGCTGAGCGTTGCGAATCGAAGCTTATTCATAGACGACATCCGGGGTGCTAAGTTGACGGCCTGGAATCTGAACCTCACGCTGTTGCCCTTGCCCCAAGGTTTCACTTGGCCAGGCGGAGCCAAGAGAATAAGGTTCAGCGTTGCTTGCGATAGCAAGCGCCCCCATGATGGGGCACGCGCGCGGCCATTGTCAATCGGCCGGAAAGCGGAAGCCGCGCGCGGCTTTAGCGTGGCCGCCGGGCCTGCGTATGTCGCTTATACAGGGCGGCGGCCGGCGGCCGCAGCACCTTCGCCGACTACTTCACCAACTGTTTACTTGTGATGTCATTTTACGCCACAAAACAGTCATACCAGGCAACTCGCACCGCGCACGGGGCCGGTCCGGCGCCTGCCGCCGCCCTCGTTACAACCCGTCACCGAATAGCCGACGGCGGCGCGGGCCACCTCCGCCGCCCGCCAGCGCACCGAACGCCGCGAGTCCAGCCGCCGCGGCCGTCACGGCGCCCTTACGCGGTCTGCGCACGGAGATCCCCTTCTGTTACACCTGCCATGCGTTCCGTTGAATGCCCAGCCAGCGTAGCGGCAAAGCATTCGCTTTTCCGGTATTTCGCCGCCTTACATTTCACGCGCCGACTATGAATCCCGGTAACTTACTATGATAATTTTTTATTTTGCCCGGGCAGTGCGCTAGCGGCAGTAAACCGTATTGTGGGCAGAAAAATAGGCACGCTACTAATGGTAGCCAAACGATTACAATCCAGCGCGCGGCGGCCGGGGGCCGGAATGCGGCGGCGCGCAGAACCGTTACGCGGTGCGGTGGCCATGCCGCGGTGCCCAGGAACGGCCAGGGCAGTCCGCGCGGCAAGGCACGATAGATAACGTCATGACCACGCTCACGGACCTCCTCCCCCCGCTCTCCGGCGAACCGCCGGAGCCGGACGCCATCTTCAGCGCCTTCGCCGACTGGGCGAAGGACAGCGGCTTCAGCCTCTACCCGCACCAGGAAGAGGCGGTACTCGAAGTCGTCATGGGGTCGAACGTGATCCTGTCCACCCCGACGGGATCCGGTAAGTCCCTGGTCGCGACCGGCGCGCACTTCACCGCCCTCGCCAACGGCCAGCGCAGCTACTACACCGCGCCGATCAAGGCCCTGGTCAGCGAGAAGTTCTTCGCGCTGTGCGAGATCTTCGGCCCGGCCAACGTCGGCATGATGACCGGCGACGCCTCCGTCAACGCCAGGGCCCCGATCGTCTGCTGCACCGCCGAGGTGCTGGCCTCGATCGCGCTGCGGGACGGCGCGGACGCCGACGTCGGGCAGGTCGTCATGGACGAGTTCCACTACTACGCCGATCCCGACCGCGGCTGGGCGTGGCAGGTGCCGCTCATCGAACTGCCGAAGGCGCAGTTCGTCCTCATGTCGGCGACCCTGGGCGATGTCGCGCGCTTCGCCGAGGACCTGACGCGCCGGACCGGGTGGCCGACCGCCGTGGTCAAGAACGCCGAGCGCCCGGTTCCGCTGAACTTCTCGTTCAGCCTCGAACCGCTGCACGAGACGCTGAGCGAACTGCTCACCACCAACCAGGCGCCGGTCTACGTCGTGCACTTCACCCAGGCCGCCGCGCTGGAGCAGGCCCAGGCGCTCATGTCGACGAACATGTGCAGCAGGCAGGAAAAAGAAGCCATCGCGGAGATGATCGGGAACTTCCGGTTCGCGGCCGGCTTCGGCAAGACCCTTTCCCGCCTGGTGCGGCACGGCATCGGGGTCCACCACGCCGGCATGCTGCCCAAGTACCGCCGGCTGGTGGAAACCCTGGCGCAGGCCGGCCTGCTCAAGGTCATCTGCGGCACCGACACCCTCGGCGTCGGCATCAACGTCCCGATCCGCACCGTCGTCTTCACCGCCCTGGCCAAGTTCGACGGCAAGAAGACCCGGCTGCTGCAGGCCCGCGAGTTCCACCAGATCGCCGGGCGCGCGGGGCGGGCCGGCTTCGACACGGTCGGCACCGTGGTCGTCCAGGCCCCCGAGCACGTCATCGAGAACGAGAAGTCCTACGCCAAGATCCTCGCCAAGGCCGGCGGGGACGTCGCCGTGGCGCGCAAGCGGGTGGTGAAGAAGAAGCCGCCGGAGGGCATGGTCTCCTGGGGCAAGCCCACCTTCGAGCGCCTGGTCGCCGCCGAACCGGAGCCGCTCACCTCGTCGTTCACCGTCACCCACGCGATGGTGCTGAACATCATCGACCGGCCGGGCAACGCCTACGCGGCGATGAAGCACCTGCTCACCGACAACCACGAGGACCGGGCCAGGCAGCGCAGGCACATCCACCGCGCGATCGAGATCTACCGCGCGCTGCTGGCCGGCGGGGTCGTCGAACGGCTGCCGGAGCCCGACGAGAAGGGCCGCTACGTGCGGCTCACCGTCGACCTGCAGTACGACTTCGCGCTCAACCAGCCGCTGTCCCCGTTCGCCCTGGCCGCGATCGACCTGCTCGACAAGAACGCGGAGACCTACGCGCTGGATGTGCTGTCGGTCATCGAGTCGACGCTCGACGACCCGCGGCAGATCCTGTCCGCGCAGCAGTTCCGCGCCCGCGGTGAGGCCGTCGCGGCGATGAAGGCCGAAGGCGTCGAGTACGAGGAGCGGATGGAACTGCTCGAGGAGGTCACCTGGCCCAAGCCCCTGGCGGACGTTCTCGACGCCGCCTACGAGATCTACCGGCGCGGGCACCCGTGGGTCGGCGACTA